>JAPLJQ010000002.1 GCA_026388495.1 Deltaproteobacteria bacterium
GCCAGCTTAATTTCACCATGGGTGATATGTTGAAGATGATTTTTCTGTTTTTCAATTATTCCATATCCGGTGATGTAATTACCCGGATCAATACCCAATACCCTCAATTTTCAAACCAACTTGAATTACGAACTAAATCTTTCCATAACGTCATCTGGTATATCAAAATTGGCGTAAGCATTCTGTACATCATCATTGTCTTCCAGTTTTTCCATCAACTTGAGCATCTGTAAAGCTTTTTCCGCATCCAGCCTCACCGTACTTTGGGGAATCATGGTAACCTGTGCCTTAATGTATTTTACTCCCTTATGATCAATGGCCTTTTTTACTTGTTCAAACAATCCGGGATCCGTCACAACTTCAAATTCGTTTTCCTCCTCCCTGACATCCTCTGCACCGGATTCAAGAGCCAACTCCATCATGGCATCTTCATTCAGGCCTTTCTTATCAAATAAAACACTTCCCTTCTTTTCAAATATCCAGGACACACATCCGTTTTCTCCCAAGTTTCCCCCATGTTTTGAAAATATATGCCTCACTTCTGCTACTGTTCTGTTTTTATTATCCGTCATCACCTCGACCAAGACAGCGACTCCGCCTGGCCCGTACCCCTCGTAAATAATTTCTTCGTAACCGGCAGAGCCCTCTGTGCCGCCAGTACCTTTTTTTATTGCCCTGTCAATGTTGTCTTTCGGCATATTCTCTTCTTTTGCAACCAATATCGCCTGCCTGAGCCTTGCATTTCCCTCCGGATCAGAACCGCCAAGCCTTGCTGCGAGGGTTATTTCCTTTATGATCTTTGTGAATATTTTTCCCCGCTTCGAATCGGCAGCACCTTTTTTTCTCTTTATTGTATTCCATTTTGAGTGGCCCGACATGACACTTGATCTCCTAACATATTTTCAGACTGCGTGGAACATAACACAAGGTAACATCCGATGCAAAACAAAAAAAGCCCCTTCCTTTGTGAAGGGGCTTATATTTTATTCCGGCAGTTCCCTACTCTTCCACACAGTCACCCATGCAGTACCATCGGCGCAAGAGAGCTTAACTTCCGTGTTCGGGATGGGAACGGGTGGATCCTCTCCGCTATGGCCACCGGAATATTATCTTACGTATTGTTAACAACTACATATGTATGAAAGTCTTAAAACAGCTGATCATGTTCTCATTCAAGCCATCTCTCTAATGAGAGACGGCTTGAATGAGAATCATTATAATTATTATGGTCAAGCCGCACGGCCGATTAGTATCAGTTAGCTTAACACATTACTGTGCTTACACACCTGACCTATCAACCTCGTCGTCTACAAGGGGCCTTCAGTCCTGATGTTTCCATCAGGAGGGATATCTTATCTTGAGGTTGGCTTCCCGCTTAGATGCTTTCAGCGGTTATCCATTCCGAACTTAGCTACCCAGCTATGCCGCTGGCGCGACAACTGGAACACCATCGGTTCGTCCATCCCGGTCCTCTCGTACTAGGGACAGCTCCTCTCAAATATCCTGCGCCCACAACAGATAGGGACCGAACTGTCTCACGACGTTCTGAACCCAGCTCACGTACCGCTTTA
>JAPLJQ010000312.1 GCA_026388495.1 Deltaproteobacteria bacterium
GCCGAAAATCATCGCCGCCGGAGGCTCCGGAACGAAGGAAGGCGTCACAAAAAGAATCCCCGTGAAAAAACTGGCCGCCGTCGTGATTGGCCTTGCCGCAATCGTGTTTTCTATCGTCTTTGGTTACAAGCTGTTCAAAGAGAAAGCTTTCACCGATTTCAAGAAGGTCAGCATCGGCGTTGTCCAGTTGAGTGATCATGGACTGCTCAACATCACCCGTGACAGTTTTGTCGAAGAGATGAAAAAGCTCGGTTACGAAGACGGGAAAAACGCAAGGATCGACCTTCAGAATGCAAACGGGGACATGGCCACCGTCAATTCCATCCTGGACAAGTTCCTCCATGACGGAGTTGATATTGTCCTTCCCATATCCACCGGCTGCACGCAGGCGGCGATCAACAAGATAAAGGACCGTCCCGTCGTTTTCGCCACCGTGGCAAATCCTTTCATCCTCGGCGCCGGCAAATCGGAAACCGACCATCTCCCCAACGTGACAGGGGTTTACGGGTCTACGCCGGCGGACAAACTGATGGAGATGGTGACAGGCATCCTGCCGGGGAAAATAAAAGTTGGATGCATCTGGGATCCTTCACAGGAAAATTCTGTGTATAATGTGAACAGGCTGAAAGACGTCATATCACGGAACAGAAACGTCACCTTCGCCGGCGCAACGGTCGCGGGTTCGTCGGAGGTTCACCAGGCCGCAGCTTCGCTCGCAGGCAAGGGAATAAACGCCTTTGTTCTGACGACAGACAATATCGTTTTTTCCGCCTTCGAATCGATCGTAGCGGCGGCAGAGGCGAAAAAAATCCCCATCTTCATCAGCGATGTGGAGCGGCTCAAGGACGGCGCACTGGGCGCCTGCGGATACGATTACACATTAAGCGGCATTCAGGCCGCCCATATAGTGGACCGCATCCTGAAAGGCGAAAAGCCCGCCCAGATCCCCTTTGAACAATACAGCAAGGTCACGATCGGCATCAACACCGATGTGGCGAATAAACTGGGAATCATCATACCGCAGCATATCCTTTCCCAGACAACTACTGCCGGCGGAGACACAAAAACGAAGGCCGGACCGAAGCGGCTCGCCCTTTTTGTCTTTTCCGACAACCATCTTCTGAAGATCACCTCCGACGGCATTATGGATGAACTGAAAAAAAGCGGCGTCCTGCAAAAACACAACATCACCGTCGATCTGAAAAACGCACAGAATGATTACGGTACGGCCCAGGCGGTCGTACAGGACATGGTCCGGCAGAATTACGATTACATCGTGACGGCATCAACGCTTGCCCTGCAGGTAACGGCAAACGGCAATAAAAAAATACCCCACATATTCGGCGCGGTGACAGACCCGTACCGGATGGGCATCGCAAAAAACTCCCGGGATCATATTCCCAACATCACCGGAGTCGCCACATTTCAGCCCGTTGCTTTAACGATGAGGGCCATGCGGGCCATATTCCCGAAGGCAAAGCGCGTCGGGATCGTATGGAATCCGGCGGAGGCCAATTCGGAGGCGCGCATGCTTGCGGCGCGGCAGGCGGCAAAAAAA
>JAPLJQ010000286.1 GCA_026388495.1 Deltaproteobacteria bacterium
CTGGAATTTAACCGAGATCAGACTCCCGTCTTTCTCCCATCGGAAATAACATCCGGAGAAAGAATGAAAATGAAGGTGTCAAGAACGAGATAATGAAGAAATTATGGCGTAACTATTAGCGGACAAATCAATTTTCGAAATCTATCAAAGGCCGGTTATCATTTCATAAGACCGGCCTTTGATTATTGATTAACTGAGAATAATTTAAAATATTGCTTGATAATATCAATATGTAGTAGTATTATTAACACCTACCCCAATATGTTGCGTAACATTTAACCGGTGGGAGGATTATTCATATTAATAAAAGGGGAGGGAAAGTTCATATGCATGGGAAGATCAAGAAAAGGGACGGCCGTCTGGTAAAATTTAATGCCGAAAAAATTACCAGTGCAATTGCGAAGGCCGGTGCGGCAACGGCCGAATTTGATATGACAACGGCAAGGATGCTCACCATAAAAGTTCTGAATTTAGCGGAAAAACTTTTCGACGGAAAAATCCTGACGGTCGAAGAAATCCAGGATATCGTTGAAGAAGTGCTTTTATCTTCTCCATATCGCCGAACCGTCAAAGCATATATCATCTATCGAGATCAGCATGCAAGATTGAGAGAAATCACGAATAAGATGGAGGTTGACCTGGTTGATCAATACCTCAAGAAGAAAGACTGGAAAATAAATGAAAACAGCAATATGGACTATTCCCTCCAAGGTTTGAACAATTACATATCGTCGGAGGTAAGCAAGGTCTACTGGTTAAATGAAGTCTATTCACCCGAAATTAGAAAAGCGCATACAGATGGAGACTTCCACATTCATGATTTAAGTCTTCTGTCCGTCTATTGCGTTGGATGGGACCTCTATGATCTTCTTATGGAAGGCTTTAAGGGAGTGTCCGGCAAAGTAGAAAGCAAGCCCGCCAAGCATCTGCGCAGCGCTCTCGGTCAGGTTGTGAATTTCTTTTATACCCTTCAGGGCGAGGCCGCAGGAGCGCAGGCTTTTTCAAATTTCGATACCCTTCTCGCCCCATTCATCAGACATGACAGGCTCGGTTTCAATGAAATTAAACAGGCCCTCCAGGAATTCATATTTAATATCAATGTTCCCACCCGTGTCGGTTTTCAGACGCCTTTTACAAATGTGACATTGGATGTGACAGTGCCGAAATACTATGCGGACCAGCATGTCATTATAGGCGGCGAACCACAGAAACAGAAATACGGAGAATTTCAAGAAGAAATGAATCTTTTCAATAAGGCGTTCCTTCAAGTAATGGCTGACGGAGATGCAAAGGGAAGGGTGTTTACTTTCCCGATACCTACTTACAACATGACGAAGGATTTTAACTGGGATGATAAAAATCTCGATGGACTTTGGGAAATGACGGCAAAATACGGCGTTCCCTATTTTTCAAATTTTATAAATTCAGACATGAACCCTGAAGATGCGCGCAGTATGTGCTGCAGGTTACGTATTGACAATAGAGAATTAGAGAAAAGGGGAGGCGGTCTTTTTGGATCTAATCCTCTGACGGGCTCAATTGGCGTGATTACCATGAACATGCCAAGGATTGGTTATCTCTCAAAGAACGACAATGAGTTCATGGAACGTCTTGAAAAATTGATGATGATCGCAAGAGACAGTCTGGAAACAAAAAGAAAGGTGCTTGAAAAATTTACAGACGGAAATCTATATCCTTATACAAAGTATTACCTCAGAAATGTTAAGAAACGCTTTAATGAATACTGGAAGAATCATTTTTCTACCATAGGTCTTGTCGGCATGAACGAAGCATGCATGAATTTCCTTGGTAAAAATATTGCAACTCCGGAAGGTCAGGAGTACACGAAAATAGTTCTTGACTTTATGAGGCATAAATTAATCGAATTTCAAAAAAATACGGGGAACAACTATAACCTTGAATCAACTCCGGCGGAAGGTACGTCTTACAGGTTGGCGAAAATGGATAAAGTGAAATACCCGGATATCATTTCTGCAAATCATAATGGATACGATGATAATAAAAGGGATCCATTTTACACAAATTCCACGCAACTTCCCGTTAATTATACGGATGATATTTTTGAAGCGCTCGATCTTCAGAATGACATTCAGACCCGTTATACGGGAGGGACCGTTTTTCACACCTATGCAGGTGAAAGAATTCAAGACTCTGCCAATGTAAAAAACCTGATAAGAAGAATCTGCACAAAATATTCGTTACCTTATATTACCTTCACACCAACTTTCAGTGTCTGTCCTTCCCATGGATATTTAAGCGGCGAGATAGAAAAATGTCCGTCATGTGGAGAAGGATGCGAGATATATTCGCGTGTCGTCGGTTATTTACGACCCGTTAAGCAATGGAATAAGGGAAAACAGGAAGAATTCGGAATGAGACGGGTGTTTAATTTTTAAAAATGAAGATAGGTGCTCTGCAGAAAATTTCTTTAATTGATTATCCTGGAAAGCTATGTGCCATAGTATTCACCCAGGGATGCAACTTCAGGTGTCCCTATTGCCATAATCCGGAACTGGTGGATCCTGGGCTTTACGATGAATGCCAATCTGAAGAGGCAGTGTTTGCATTTCTTGAAAAAAGGAAAGGAAAGCTTGATGCTGTGTCCATCACGGGAGGGGAGCCTACCATTCAGAAGAACGTGATCACTTTCATAGAACATATCAAAAACAGCGGGTATTCTGTTAAAATCGATACGAACGGTTCCAATCCGGAAATTATAAAAAATATTATTGACAGGGAGCTTATCGATTATATTGCCATGGATGTTAAGGGGCCTTTGGAAAAATATAAAGCGCTGACAAAATCGCAGGTTGACGAAGATAAAATTCAACAGAGCATATCCCTAATCATGGCATCGGGAATACCATACGAGTTCCGTACAACGGTCCTAAAATCACAACTCGATAAAAACGACATTCTGGAAATTGGAAAATTAATAAAAAATGCATCTCTTTATGTATTGCAGACCTTTGTTGCTTCCAAGACTCTTGATGAACGTTACGTTCATGAGTTGACGTACTCCCAGGAAGAATTGGAATATTTGAAGGAAAAACTGTTGGAAGATATTCATTCCGTGAAGATTCGCTGATCAAAATATCGGCAAGGAAACATTAATAATTCATGGGCGATAAGAAACCATCAGATCAAATTCATCTTACGGAAGATGACAAAATCAACAGACTGCTGCTCAAGCTCGTTTCAGATGTCAAGGGATTCACGGAAATGCAGCTTGATCAGATCAGAAGACTGACCCAGATTGGTTCCGCCCTGTCAGCGGAACGGAATCTTGATAAGCTTCTGGAAATGATCGTAGATGAGGCCCGCGCCTTTACGAGTGCCGACGGAGGCACTCTTTACATTATGTCTGATGATGAAACGGAACTTCATTTTGCCATCGTGCAGAACAATTCCTTAAATATTCGAATGGGGGGAACAGGCGGGAAGATTACCTGGCCTTCCGTAATGTTAAAGAATCCTGACGGCAGTCCGAATCATGCCAATGTGTCTGCATATGCGGCCCTTACGAGAAAGGTGGTTAATATTCCGGATGTTTATGATGCGGAGGGTTTTAACTTTGAAGGGACAAGAAAATTTGATTCGGAAACGGGATACAGATCAAAATCCATGCTTGTCGTGCCCATGCGCAATCACGATAATGATATCATCGGAGTTCTGCAACTCCTGAATGCTCAGTTTACCATAACTTCAGAAGTCATATCGTTTTCCATCGAAAATCAAAAAATGACGGAATCTTTGGCATCCCAGGCAGCGGTTGCTTTATCAAATAACAGGCTCATTCAAGATCTTGAAAATCTGCTGGAATCCATTATCAGAACGATTGCAACGGCGATTGACGAGAAGTCTCCTTATACAGGCGGTCATGTGCGAAGAGTCGCAGCCTTGACAATGACAATCGCAGAAAAAATCAACAAAATTAAAGATGGCCCGTACGCAAACGTTCATTTTAACGACGACCAATTAAAGGAACTTAGAATTGCCGCCTGGTTACATGATGTTGGAAAGATTACGACTCCGGAATATATCATCGACAAATCGAGGAAGCTTGAAACCATCTACGACAGGATTGAAACGATTAAGACTCGCATGGAAGTGATAAAGCGTGATCATATAATTGAAATGATGAGGCAGCAAAATAAAGAAAATGGAACATATTTAAACGAAGCTGAGTCTATATATGACAAATTTGACAATGATTTAGAAAAGGATTTCCAATTTCTTTTATCCGTGAACGGGGGCAGTGCAATGCTGACGGAAGAAATGCTGGAGCGAATAAATGAAATCGCATCAAGAACATGGTACATGAACGGGGAAAGACAGCTCCTGCTTAATGAAAACGAGCTTTATAACATCAGTATTCTTCACGGGACTCTGACAGGAGAAGAAAAAGAAATTATAAAAAATCACGCTACCATTACATATAAAATGCTTTCCCAACTGCCTTTTCCTAAAAAAATGAAAAATGTTTCCATATTCGGAGCGGCTCACCATGAACGGCTTGACGGTAAAGGTTATCCTCTGGGCTTGAAGGGCGATCAGCTTCCTCTTCAGTCTCGAATCATCGCGCTTGCAGATGTTTTCGACGCTTTAACGGCCAAAGACCGGCCATATAAAAAAGAAAAAACATTATCCGAGGCGATCAGGATATTAGAGTTGATGGCGGAGGAAAAATATATCGATTACGGTCTGTTCGATTTATTTATAAAGGAGAGGATCCATATCGATTACGGCAGAAGGGAACTGACGGTTCAACAAATAGATGTGGATTGATATTAAATAACTTCAGCAGTCTATTTCTTTGGTGTCAGAGTTTTTATTTCCTGCTCTATTTCACGGAATTTATCACTGCCTTCGGGAAAATATTTGAGAGCCGCTTTGAAATGAAACAGGGCGCTGTCAGTCTTTTTTTTCTTTTTGAAATATATCCCAAAGTTGAAGTGCGAATCCCCCGGATTGTTCGTTTTGCCGTAGGCCATCGCAATGTTGTAGTAAATGTCGGCATCATTGTTTTTTTGCCTTTCAAGTTTTTTGTATACTATAAGGGCGGTTTCATAATTGCCCACTGCCTCATATGATCGTCCCAGGTAAAGCAAGGTTTCGGCGTCATTCTCCGCTGTTGAGGCCTTCTGGAGGTATTTAATGGCTTCAGAAGGCTGGCCAAGCTTGTAGTAAAAAATCCCAAAGTCTCTCAAAATATCTACATCATCAGGAGAGAGTCTTACAGCCTTCTGAAACGTTACAAGAGATTCAGACGTTCGACCTAACCTTTCCTGCGTTACAGCTAAACCATAGAGGGCATCAACGTCGCCCGGATCTTTTTTTAATTCATTTTGAAAATAATTGAGACTCACCTCTAAATTTCTTTCACCGAACATGAGGATGGTTTGAATTCTTCCTAAGTTTCCTATGATGCTTACTTTACCTTTTTTTGAATAAGTTGTTTGAATAGCCGCATCCAGATAACGGATTCTTTCATCGGTTCCCGGATGGGTGAGAAAATAGGAGGGAATCGAGTTTGAATAGAATTCATAACGCCTCATCGTTTTTAAAAAATCGAGCATGGCCGTTCCGTCATAGCCTGCACTTATCAGGTAATTTAAGCCCATCCTGTCAGCCTCTTCCTCATGTTCCCGGCTATACTTGAGATTTAGGGTGGTGGCCGTTGCCAGAGAAAAGGCGGTGACAGCAGCGGTAAGGTCCCCCCCTCCTCCCAGGAATGCACCGGCTAATATTGCAGCGAGACTGGCGATCCCTAATTTTTGTGATTTTTCTATGATATTGGCAATATGTCTTGCATTCACATGGGCAATTTCATGTGCCAGAATCCCCGCAAGTTCACTTTCGTTTTCAACAATGTTGATAAGGCCTCTGTTAACATAGACATAACCTCCCGGCGTCGCGAAAGCATTAATAGCTGAACTTTTGATAACTGAAAAACGAAAATCGAAGGGCGCTTTTTGTGATTGAGCAAGAATTTTATGGCCAAGATTGGTTATATAAATATTTATTTTTTCATTGCGAACGAGAACCTGACTTTTATCTAATTTTTCATAAAATTCTTTTCCAAGCTTGACTTCATCATCAATGGTAAAGGCTGCATGGGAAACTCCGGCTGTAGAAAATATGATGAGAAGCGTCAGGATGGAAATCACACGGCGTTTCAATGTTGAGAAAGAAGGGGACATA
>JAPLJQ010000005.1 GCA_026388495.1 Deltaproteobacteria bacterium
GGTTCTTTGAAGAAAACGACGTCGGTATGGACGGTGTCATTCATTGGAAAGATGCTGCTGCAGGTGAAATCGTTTTATACAACCTGACGGGATGGTTTGATATGGACAGCTTCCGTCTCGGCGTATGCAGCACCGCCAAAGTAACTAAAGGGATTGAGACATCCCCTTGCAAAAAACCGGTCTCATTTCACTATGTTCCGAGCGCCATTTATCAGGGGAGAGGGACTTTCAGATATGAAGATCCGGTTGAAGACATACCCGCTGATACGGAAATGAAATTCGTCTTTAATCGTTTGACAAACCTGGGTGTAGGTGGACGCCTGCATTATTAGACGGCTAAACCGTCCCCATCATAATACCCGAGTGGTTTGGCAAATTGAATGGAATCCTCCGGATCTCCCTTACGCCTGCGTCTACGAGCATGTCCGTGATTTGCGTCTGAGAATAAGCCTGCCCGCCGGCTGTTCCCAAAAGCATGTTCATGGAAAAGAGCGCCGGGAAAAGCGGTTCATCCATAGTATCATTCAAAAGGAATTCATGGATCATGATCGATCCTCCCGGCTCAAGAACCGACACCACCTTTTCAATAATCCTCCGACAATCTGAAGGTCCTTCCGCGTGGAGAATTTGTGAAAGCCAGGCCACATCATAGCGTCCCCGAATATTCTTCTTCAGGTAATCCCCCGCCCTAAATTCTATCCGGTCTGAGAGACCAAACGTTTCAATGCTCTTCAGGGCAAAAGGTCGCGTTGCAGGAAGGTCATATACAATGGCTTTCAGTCCGGGATTATGCAGACAAAAGTGAATCGCATAGGTGCCCGGTCCGCCCCCAAGATCAAGAAGATGTCTCCGGTTCGAGAGATCAACGGCGGCCACCAGCCGGGGAGCCATAGTCATTGCCATGTTAAACATTCCCATCAGAAAGTTTTCCAGGGCTTTCTCATTCCTGTCAGATGCTCTTTTTCTGACAGAAGCGCCCGTTTTTACGGCCTGATCCAATCGAGCCCAGGAATCCGCAAGGTGGTGATGGTGCATGATGATATACCCGATGTACTCGGGAGAATTCTTTGAAAGGAACTGTTTCCCTTCCGGCGTATTGAAATAACGCCCCTCCGCTTTCCCGAGAAGTTTCATGGCCGTCAGAGCATTCAGAAGCATTGTTACACCCCTCGTATCGCCATTCAGCCTTTGAGCAATGTTATCATTCGTGAGCCGGTCATTTCCAATCTGCGTAAATACATCGAGAACAACTGCAGCATGGAGCGTGAATGATTGCCAATAGTGGCCAGAAAGGCGCAACAGTTCATCAGGGGTCCATTGTTGTGTCTTCATGAAGGGCTCCTTTCCTGTTCATATTGCTCGCTGATCCATGCCCGGTATTCACCGCTTCTGCTGCGTTCAATCCAATTTGCGTTCTCAAGATACCAGACAATGGTTTTTCTCAGGCCCGTAGCCAGAGATTCCCGGGGAGTCCAGTTGAACGCTTTCTGCAATTTACTGAAATCAATAGCGTATCTCCGGTCATGCCCCGGTCTGTCTTTGACAAACGTAATCAGTTTTTTCCGGGAATATCCGGCAGAGACGGGAATGATTTCATCAAGGATATCACAGATCATCTCCACGATGACGATATTTTCCATTTCCGAATTACCCCCGATATTATAGGTTTCCCCCTTGTCCCCGAAACGCATGATCGTCCAGATAGCCCCGCAGTGATCCTTCACGTAGAGCCAGTCCCTCACGTTCCTGCCATCTCCATAAACAGGCAACGGCTTCCCGTCAAGGGCATTGAGGATCATCAGGGGAATCAGTTTTTCCGGAAACTGGTAGGGTCCATAATTATTGGAACAGTTGGAAATGACGGCAGGCAGCCCATACGTTTCATGATAGGCGCGAACCAGATGATCCGAAGCGGCCTTGGAGGCCGAATATGGGCTGTTTGGACGATATGGGGTCTCCTCCGTGAAATATCCTTCCCGACCAAGGCTGCCGTACACCTCGTCAGTGCTTACATGATGGAACAAACGAAATTGTCCCGCATTCTGCCTGATCGTTTCGAGGAGATTGAAGGTGCCGGTGATATTGGTCTGTATGAATTCCTCCGGCCTCTTGATCGATCTATCAACATGGGATTCTGCGGCAAAATGACAGATCGCATCCACCTGATAATCCCGGAAGATTTGATTCATCCGCACGGCATCGCAAATATCCGCTTTCTGAAAAACGTACCTGCCGGGATACCGTTCAGAGATGTCGCTCAGGTTCTCCGGATTGCCTGCATAGGTCAGCTTGTCGACATTGATGATTTTGCCCATAAAATCCGCTTCTTCCAGGAGATAGCGGATAAAATTGCTGCCGATAAAGCCGCATCCACCCGTAACCATTAAATTTTTTATGTCCATCGTCTTAGTATTTCCCTGTTAGAATAAAAGGCGCCCAGTAATAGGGCGCATATCCTTTGCGTATCATATCCACCTGTACCATCTTCAGGGCATCAGCCAGCTCTTTTCCTTTTTTTAGATATTGGTAAAAATCATCCATGAAATAGGCGGTTGCCCTGTCATCCACATTCCATAAGGTTGAAACAACAGAGGGACTGCCGGCATATAAAAATGACCGGTTTAATCCCACAATTTCAGTTCCCGTCGACGACATCCCCAGTGCTGTTTTACAGGCGCTTAAAATGACGGCACGCCCTTTAAAGTGAAGTTTCAAAATATCGAGCGCCGTGAGTCGACCGTCGTCCTGAGACTCCGGAGTAAACAAGAGGCTTGAATTCATGGGCGACTCGGGAAGGTACTGGCCGTGCGTTGCAAAGTGGATGATATCGAAATCCCCCATCAGCTCTTTCACTTTTTTCTTCGTCGCTTCCTTATGTAAAAAAACCGATGTTTGATCAATGCGCTTTTTAATGCTTTCCACTTCCATCGCCGCATAAGGAAGATCCATGTCCCTGTCTCCCAGATCGGGATTCCCGAAGGCGAGTACTTTCATCCCCCTGGAAACAGGCTTCCCCATAGCATATTTAAAGACCGCGGTGTTCGGAAGATAGAAAATGGAAAAAGCGTCCACAAGAAACTGCCCTTTGTAGTTCATAGCAGCGAAGGGCAGATAATACAGGGAATCGTGGGGAATAAATCCGATTCGATCACCGGACACAAACGGAATAATCGGCTTCAGAATGACGTCATAAACCTGCCGGGAAAGGATTTTTGTCTTTTGGCCGTCTTTCGAAACGAGGGCAGAGAGAAACGATGATACAAGTTCTTTCAGTTCTTCCCTTGAGATTTTAATCCGTTCCAGATGAATGCGCTCTTTCTGGATGGCCCAGACATACAGGAGCCTGTCCGTGACAAAATAATCAAACAGCGTCGTATTCTGATCCAATAACTTCTGTATGTCACCGGGTGATGTGGGTTGTACAGAGACCATCGAAAACAGTTCTTCATTTTCTTTTTTTATCTGGAGAAGCACGTCCCGGTAGGTTGCCTCGGATCTCTCCAGTTTTTCCGCCAGGCCCCTCTTGGCGGCCTCACCGGAAACCCTGAACATCTGTTTCCGGATATTGATGATCTGCCCGGTTGCCTGTTCTTCCTGCCTCAGCAAAGCTGCTTCAACCGGATTTCTGCTCATGTCCTTTCCCGCAAGAATATCAACCAGTATCCTGGACTTGGCTCGCTCCGCCATTTCCAGCGCCCCGCTGTAATCGCCTTCCCGGGCAAGAAGTTCGACAAGTGCTTCGTAAACGGCCTGTCTGTTATGCAAATAGGTCTCCTTCAGGATATCCGTCGTGAGGGCGGATCGCTGCCGTTCAATAACGGCGACTGCTTCCTGAAGGATACTGATTGCCTTTACGGTATCGCCAAAACCTATA
>JAPLJQ010000247.1 GCA_026388495.1 Deltaproteobacteria bacterium
GATCAAACCTGTACGATTTATCAACTTTTTGATTGAAAGCATTGCCAATGAAATGATAAAGTTTTATGCGTATCTGATCACCGGTTGAAATTAAAACGTTAAAAGGAACGACCATATTTCGATATCCACATTCAATATAACGCTGCCGATCTGTCCGGAAGGAAGGAAATATTTAACAATGCTGCCTATGCGATGGATATTCTCCGCGATCTTCTTTGTTATTGTTGCCGTAAGTCCCGCACATGCCTCTTCAGACTGGACTCCCCTCATAAAACGCCTCGTTAACGATAACTTTGACGAAAAGATTTTACAGACGATCTTTGCCAATCCAGGCGTTAAATTTGACCCGGACGCCATGTCATGCAAACTCAAAGAGCTCATAAACAGTCGATTCAGAAAACCGGGAACCGTAACCGCCGGAAAGCGTAGAGAGGCCTATGATCGCTTTCTGAAACCGGCCACGATTGCAGGGGCGCATTCCTACACTCAGAGAAACATAACGACACTGAAGGAAATCGAAAAGAACTACTGCGTCCCCAAAGAGGTCGTCGTCGCCATTCTCTTGGTTGAAACGGATCTTGGCGGTTTTCTGGGTTCAAGGCCTGCTTTCAACACGCTGGCGAGCATGGCTTTCAGCACCAACCTGGACACCATTCGCCCCTATCTTCCACCCGATTTAATCACACCTGAAAATGAAAATTTCGCAGCGAAACGATGTCATCAAAAGTCTGACTGGGCATACCGGGAACTCAAGGCCTTAATCAGCTATGCATCTAAAAGAGGCGTCGATCCTCTCAGTATTCCCGGTTCGATTTATGGCGCCATCGGGCTTTGTCAGTTCATGCCTTCCCAGATTTCTATCTATGGAATTGACGCCGACAGCGACGGGCATATCGATGTCTTCTCAAAAGACGATGCCCTTTCCAGCATTGCGAATTATCTGCACCGGCACGGATGGAAATGCAACATGCGCAAGGTCAGGCAGCGACAAATCATTATAGCCTATAACCACAGCAACATTTACGCAAACACTGTTCTTCAGATCGCTGAAAAACTAAGGCAGAAAAACTAACGGCCGTTACAGGTCAAAATCAAAACCCACTCCCAGGAGGAAATACAACTGGTTCTGACGATCCGGATCCTGAAGGGGGAATAGCCTTTTTAATGAAATAATTCGCGGTTTATTCTATATTCATGATCATTTGCGAAGACAAATATGATGATTTCGTAAAAAGTCGTCATTCCCGCGCAGGCGGGAAGCCAGACCATACGTAAACGTATAATAATACTGAATTACCGTTTTCACGGGAATGACAAATTGAGGTAAAATTCGACTTTTTACGGGTTCGTCAAATATGGCTTGACTTAAGCGTTAATTATATATTGAATGCCCGAACATCCTGGTTCACTGGCAGGCGGGCAGCCGGTCATATGCACTCTAAGGGCTGCATGAATGATTGATACCCCGTCTCTCACAACATAGAGATGTTTTTTTTATCATTCATGGAGGATAGATCATGCGCAAGATTATAATAACGGTTCTGGTTTTTATCCTGACAGGACTCTTTTTTACGTCGGGATTCGCCCAGACACCAGAAGAATCTTTAAAGAAGGCCTTTCCAAAGCTCAAATTTCAAAGCCTTCAGCCCTCGAACATCAAGGGGGTTTATGAGGTTATTTATCCAAACGGCATATTGTATTATGCTCCGGAAGTGGAATCCATCATTGTCGGTGATATCATCGCCAGGGACGGCCGGAACCTCACCCAGGATAAACAACAGGAAATCCTCACCAAAAACATAAAGGAGAAATTAAAGGATATCCCTCTCCAGAAAGCCCTCAGCATCGGCAAGGGAAAGCATACCGTCATGGAGATTACCGACCCCGACTGTCCTTACTGCCGGCGGGCTTCTGAATTTTTTTCCAAACGGACCGATGTGACCAGACAGATATTCTTTTACCCCATTTCAAGTCACCCCAAGGCGGCCGACAAGGTGCTCTATGTCTTCTGTGCAAAGGACAGGGCAAAGGCATACGAGGAGGCCATGAGCGGCAAGCTGGACGATATGACCTTTAAAATCTGTGAAGATACGCAGGCTCGGGAACTGTTGAAGACCCACAAAGATGTTGCCGAAAGGCTGGGAGTCAGGGGAACGCCTTTTTTCTTTGTTGACGGACAGACGGCAGTCTTTGGCGCCGACATCCCTCGACTGGAAAAATTGCTCCGGAACTGAAAGAGACAGCGCTGCAATGCTTCACCCCGTCTTGTGAAATCACTCACCGGGTACTATGTTACAACCATCTGGAGGATATTGTTTTGGACGATCATCACACGCATCAGAACCTGCAATCTGCCAACTATAAGGAGTGGCCATTTATAGAGGCAAAAAAAATCCTCCAGGCGACGGAAAAAGAAAAAAAGTCCCGCGTCGTTTTCGAGACCGGTTACGGCCCGTCCGGGCTGCCGCATATCGGTACTTTCGGAGAAGTGGCAAGAACATCCTACGTCCGAACAGCCCTGGCAGAACTTGCACCAAACCTGCCTACGAAGCTGATTGCATTCTCTGACGATATGGACGGGCTGAGATCATTGCCCGAGAACGTGCCAAACCATGATCTTATATCCGCACACCTGGGCAAACCGCTCAACGCTGTTCCTGATCCTTACGGTGAGTTTGACAGTTTTTCATCACACATGAATAACCGATTGAAGGAATTTCTGGATTCCTTCAACTTTGAATACGAGTTCAGATCTTCGACAGATATGTACAGGGGTGGTTTTTTCAATGAAGCCTTATCCCTCATAATGAAAAATCACAAAAAGATTATCGAAATATTCAAAGCGACAATCTCTGAGGAAAAAGGAGCAAATTGGAGCCCGTTTTTTCCGATTTGCGAAAAATGCGGGAAAATCTATACGACAAGAGTCACCGAGCACCACACGGATACGAACGAAGTGAGCTACGAATGCGTGCAGTCACCGAATTCCCTGATACTGCCATGTCATTTTAAAGGAAGAACGTCGATCTTCGACGGGCATGTTAAGGTCGGCTGGAAAATAGATTGGGCGCTCAGATGGCATTCCCTTGGTATTGATTACGAAATGTATGGAAAAGATCTCATGGAATCCTTCGTCATCAGTGAAAAAGTCATCAGGCTTATGGGAAGGCGGCCTCCCATCGGCTACAAGTATGAGCTCTTTCTTGATGAAGAAGGCAGAAAGATCTCTAAAAAGATCGGGAATGGCGTATCTCTGGAGGAGTGGCTGAGATATGCTCCAAAAGATATTTTGCTTTACTTCATGTACAGTAAACCGTCACAGGCAAAACGGATGGGGTTGTCTCTGATACCGAGGTTCATAGATGAATACAAACAGCGTCTATCTTCATACAATGGTGAAGTGGATTCACCCATTACAATAATGAAATACAAACAGATTAAGGATGGATCCCTCGAGATTCCTGTTTCCAAAATGGAATACTCCCTGATACTGAACCTGGTCAGGGCTTTAAACGTGAGCGATCCACAAATTGTCATGGATTACCTCCTTCGTTATGATCCGACGGTAGCTCACAACAAGCAGTATTTTGAGGAACTGGTGAACTTTCCCATCGCCTACAACGAAGAGTTTATGAAGCACAGGAAGATGGAGCTACACATCAATCATGATCTTGATGGATATCTGAAGACGTTCAAGGCCGGATTAATAGAGCTTCAAGAGAATAAAACGGCGTCACCGGAAACTGTACAGACCCTGGCCTTCGATATTGCTAAAGATAACAATCTGCCTGTCAAGGAATGGTTCCAATACCTTTATCAGGTTTTGCTGTCACAGGAGAGCGGGCCGAAAATCGGATCATTTGTCTGCCTGTATGGCCTGGGTGCAACACTTTTCAGGATTGATGAGTATCTGGCGAGTCTTGAATGAGCATTGAAAGTTTAAAGATTACATTAAGTAAACCCGGTATCCACACCCTAATCCATAGACATGACGGGAAAGGCATGGTGATCTGCACGGATCATGACCATGTAACCAGCTTATATTATTGGTACGCCCAGCAGGGTTCGAACCTGCGACCTTCGGATTCGTAGTCCGACGCTCTATCCAGCTGAGCTATGGGCGCATCTACAATAAATATGGCGGAGAGAGGGGGATTCGAACCCCCGGTACACCTTTGAGGGGCGTACATCTACAATAAATATGGCGGAGAGAGGGGGATTCGAACCCCCGGTACACCTTTGAGGGGCGTACAATCGCTTAGCAGGCGATCCCATTCGGCCACTCTGGCATCTCTCCGATTCTTCAGGGGACAGGGATTCCTGATCCCTGTTCTTTTTTCTGGCGGAGGGAGCAGGATTCGAACCCGCGAACCTTTCGGTTAACGGTTTTCAAGACCGCCGCCATCGACCACTCGGCCATCCCTCCGCGCAAGCTTCTAATCTTATTTTCTAACCCGGAGGAAGAATCCTGTCAATTCCTTTCATGTAAGGTCTTAGAACTTCGGGAACGACAACACTTCCATCGGCCTGCTGGTAATTTTCCAGAACGGCGACGAGCGTCCTTCCTGCTGCCAGTCCGGACCCGTTTAAGGTATGAACAAACTCCACCCTGCCCGTACTCTCGCGACGGAACCGGATGGAAGCTCTGCGTGCCTGAAAATTCTCATAATTACTGCACGAAGATATTTCCCTGTAGGCGTCCTGTCCCGGAAGCCATACCTCCACATCATAGGTCTTTGCTGAAGAAAATCCCATATCCGCTGTACAAAGACTCACCGTCCTGAAATGAATGTTCAACCTTTTCAGGACTTCCTCGGCATTCCCGGTCAGTTTTTCCAGTTCATCGTAGGACGTCTCCGGCGTCGTGAATTTGACCAGTTCGACCTTGTTGAACTGGTGCTGCCTGATCAATCCCCGGGTATCCTTCCCGTACGAACCCGCTTCGGAACGGAAACAGGGCGAATACGCCACGTAATACGCAGGCAGATCTTTTTCACTCAATATCTCGTCTCGATGGATATTGGTGACGGGCACCTCCGCCGTGGGAATGAGATAATAATCCAGCTTATCAATTTTGAAGAGATCATCCGCAAATTTCGGCTGGCCGGTCCCCGTCATGCTTTCCTTGTTGACCATGAAGGGGGTCAGCACCTCCGTGTAACCATGTTCTGCTGTGTGGAGATCGAGCATAAAATTGATAAGCGCCCGTTCCAGCGTGGCGCCTGCTCCGCGATAAAGGGTAAAACGCGCTCCCGTGATCTTCGCTCCCCTGGCAAAATCCAGGATATTCAAGCTCTCCCCGATGTCCCAGTGCGGTCTGGGGGCAAAATCAAAACAAGGTTTCTGTCCCCATTCTCTGACGACAGGATTGTCTTCGGAACTTGTCCCCCAGGCGACAGACTCATGAGGAATATTGGGAATGGTCATTATCATGGTATCGATATCTTCCTCGGCCTTTTTCAGGGATTCCTCAAGTTCCCTGATCCGGCTTGAGACTTCAGCCATTCTGGCGATGATCGAAGAGGCGTCATCTTTAAGTTTCTTTTTTTCACCGATTTCCCTGGAAGCCTGGTTTCGTTCATTCCGCAAGGCCTCCACTTCCTGCAGGATATCCCGCCTCGTGGCATCCAGACCGGTGAATGTGTCAAGGTCAATCTCCTGACCACGCTCTCGCATCTTTCGTCGCACAAGATCCACATTCTGTCTGAGAAACTTTATGTCCAGCATGGCATAACCCTTATTCTATTACCAACCTGCATAAATTCGCTTTGTGAGTGTGTATTTATAAAAAGAAAGATTTCCCTATCACTACAACTTTCCGAAGTCAATATCTTTTGTTACGTTATCCGGCTAATGTAATTGTATTTATTGAATTTTAGAACCCGTGATTTTCCTCTTGATCATTTCGATGACTTCCATCATTTCTGAACATTTCATCATACGCGAAAATATGAAAAATGCGGCCATCCCGGTTGAAATGCACACCGTCAGGAACAGAAGCCTCTCTCCCAACGGTCCTCCGACACGCCAGGGGAGAATAATTCCCACGAGAAGAATCACAAACCACATGCCTATCGAGGAGATGAACACCTTGAAAATGGAACGATAAAAGTCCTGATCGAGAAACGTCCCGATCCTCCGTTTTAAAATGACGTACAGCATCACGACATTGACGGCGGAGGCAATCGATG
>JAPLJQ010000069.1 GCA_026388495.1 Deltaproteobacteria bacterium
ACCACGTGTCCCTCCCGGCGATTATCTGCCCTATCGACCGGATCAGGACGGGGTGGCCCCCATGGCCAACTGCGGGGATGGTTACCGTATTCACATCACGGGACTGACGCACGATGAGCGCGGTTATCCGGGAATGAATGCAGAGACACAGGCACAGATGGTCAACCGACTGATTCAGACAATCGTAAAAAACAGAGACAGGATCGTCCGGACGGAAAACCTTTATCTGGATGACGCCGAGGTTGTTGTGGCGGCATACGGAATCAGTGCTCGGTCGGCACGACAGGCCGTCCGGGATGCGCGGGCCGGGGGCATACGTGCAGGTCTCATCAAGCTCGAAACGGTCTGGCCTTTTCCCGAAAAGTTGATCCGGGACGTAGCAACGCGTGTACGCGCCCTCATTATGCCTGAGATCAACGCAGGTCAGATGGTTCTTGAATTAGAGCGGTGCGCCGGCGGCGCCTGTCCCGTCCACCTGGTGTCCCATTTCGGTGGTTCCATCATTCATCCCGGAGCCATCTTAGAGGCCATGAAAAATGCGCTAAAGTAAAAGTATCTGAAAAAACCACCTTGCAGGACGTGCGTCTCGCCCGTCTGACAGGAGAAAGCAATGACGACAAAAAAGGCCGTAAAAAAAACCAAAGAAACCCTGCCGCCCCACCCCATGGAAGCACTGCTCAGGACTGAGCGGCTTCCGCATATCTGGTGCTCCGGCTGCGGGATCGGCACTGTATTCGGTTCCGTGATGGCGGCGGTTCAGAAATCCGGCTACGATCAGGACAAAATCGCCGTCGTTTCCGGAATCGGCTGCACCGCGCGAATGGCAGGCTACATCCGGCTGGATTCCTTTCACACAACCCACGGTCGCGCTCTGCCGTTTGCCACGGGGCTGAAGCTTGCAAGACCGGACATCAAGGTGCTGGTCATATCCGGAGACGGCGACCTGCTTGCCATCGGCGGTAACCACTTCATCCACGCGGCCCGGCGAAACATCGACGTCACCGTCATCTGCGTGAACAACTTGACCTACGGCATGACGGGCGGCCAGTTGGCCCCGAGCACCCCCTTCGGCGCAAAGACCGCCACAAGCTCTCTGGGCTGTCCCGAAGAACCGTTTAACTTCTGTTATCTGGCATCCGCATGCGGTTCGGTTTACGTGGCGAGATGGACCACGCTGCACATCCGGAGAATTACAAACTCCATCACCGAAGCCATGCAGAAACGGGGTTTCAGCTTCGTCGAAATCCTGACCCCGTGTCCCACGTCATTCGGGCGCCGCAATAAAATAGGAAGCGCCCTGGATACACTGAAGTTTTATCACGAGCGCTCGGTCATCCGTAACGACATCGATCCGAAAGATGCCCCCATGGACTTCCACAGCAACATCGTACTGGGCAAGTTCGTGGACAGGGAAAGGCCGACGTTTATGGACAATTATGAGATGGCATGCAGAGGTCAGATCGGGAACTGGCTCAGTGTTGATGGAGGAAAAGGGAAGCGTGGCGATGAAATCATCCAGTAAAAAGACAGGCGACGTGTCGACGGCGACGGCGATGAAGCATGAAAAGCATGTCCTTGTCACGGGTTTCGGCGGGCAGGGGATCATCATGGCCGGTGAGATCATGGGGAAGGCTGCAACCCTGTATGATCGAAAACACGCCACCATGACCCAGGCCTATGGCCCGGAAGCGCGTGGCGGCGCCTGCTCTGCCCAGGTCATTGTCAGCGAAGAGGAAATCCTGTTCCCATATATCAAGGAGCCGAAGGTTTTGCTGTGCCTGAGTCAGGAAGGATATTCCAAAAATGTCGGGAGCCTCGGCAGCGACGGAATCCTTATCTGGGACACGGATCTGGTCCGGACGAAAAAACCGGACCCGGGCTGGACCGCCTACCAAATTCCGGCGACCCGCATCGCCGGGGAACTGGGTAACAAAATGATGGCGAATATTGTGATGCTCGGTTTCCTCGCCGAGGTGTACCCCCTGGTGAGCGCTCAGGCCATGCGGGAAGCCGTATTGTCTTCCGTCCCCGATCAGACAAAAGAAATGAATGAACGGGCCTTCGAACGGGGCCG
>JAPLJQ010000532.1 GCA_026388495.1 Deltaproteobacteria bacterium
CGAAAGGGCCTAAAATATCATACGACTTTACGGCCCTTATGCAAGGGGGGACGGATTTTTCATATCATCATCCGGGACGGGGCGCAAACCGTTTTACGGGTGGAGATGGACTAAAAACCGGGGGAAAGGGTCTCGGCGGGGAGGTCGGCGGCGGTCGCCGGCAACAGGAGAATCGCGAAAAAAATCCACAAAGCCATCGCGATCCGTTGTTGAAGCTTCTTCGTTTCCCGGCGTTCGATCTCGTCCTGCACCATCATTTGCAGAAACGCCAGATGAGAGAGGTCTTCTTCCCGCGTCGGATTAAGCGTGGAATCGAAGATGTCCGCCTTGAGCCCTCCCGCCTTCAAGTTGACGGCTGGAGTGTCAATGGGAAAGTGGGGGGAAATGAGCCGCAGGGACGATGGGCCATAGGATATGGGATGGCGGTGGGGAGGAGATGGCGGGGCGCCGGGGGGAATGGTTAGGATGTCCGAACGGGTAACATTTCCGGCTAATGGGCCGCGAATGGGCATTGCCGCCCCCTGCGCCGTCCGGGTTTAAATCCCGGCTTCGGCACAAGAGGTCGGCTCAGTCACGGGTTAGCCCTCCATCCCGCCGATCACGCCCTCTCTTCTCAAGGACTCGATCTCCTCCGTCGAATACCTGAGTATCCCCTGCAACACCTCTTCCGTGTGCTGTCCCAGGCGCGGGGCGGGCGCGTAGACCTCCCCCGGCGTTTCAGACAAGCGAATCGGGGAACCAGCGATCCTGACCTTGCCCAGTCCGGGCTGGTCCACTTCCACCAGCATTTTGCGATGCCGGATATGGGAGTCCTCGCAGATATCTCTGATGTTGTTGATAGGGGAATAGGGCAGGCCGGCTTCGTCGAAAATCCGGGACCATTCTCCCGTCGTTTTCTTTTCGAGCTCAATGGAAAGAATGTCATTGAGTTGTTTCACATTGCGCGTCCTGAGGGAATTGGACTTGAAAGAGGGGTGATCGACCAGATCATTCCTTTCTATTACCCCGCAGAATTTCGACCAGAGCGCATCATTGCCGACAGCCACGATGATCCAGGAATCCCTGGTCTGGAATCCCTGAAACGGCGTGATGGAGGGGTGCCTGCTCCCCAGGGGCTGCGGTATCTCGCCAGTTACCGTGTACCGGACGACGGCGTTCTCCAGCACAGCGAATAAACCGTCGATCATGGCGCCGTCATAATGCTGTCCACGACCGGTCTTCTCCCGGTAATGCAGGGCAGCCAAGATACCGATTACGGCCTGATGTCCCGCAAAAATGTCGCCCACGGATGATCCCACCCGGCAAGGCGGCCCTCCCTCGGGCCCGGTGATGCTTACGATACCGCTGTAAGCCTGAGCCACCATGTCATAGGAGGGCCGGGAAGCATATTCGGGAAGCGAGTCATGCCCGAAACCGCAAATGGATGCGTAAATGATCCGGGGATTGATCTTGTGAATTTCTTCCCAACTGAAACCCAGTTTCCGCATCGTTGTCGCCCGGTAGTTTTCCACCAGAACATCCGAAACGGAGATCAACTCTCGTAGGATTTTCTTCCCTTTCTCAGATCTGAGGTTCAAAATCATGCTCTTCTTGTTGCGGTTGAGACTGATGAAATAACCGCTGCTGTCTTTTCCCGGCTTTCCCACAAAGGGTCCGAACTCTCTCGCATCGTCTCCGCCGGGCGGCTCGACGTGGATGACCTCGGCGCCGAGATCCGCCAGAAACATCGTCGCCGTGGGCGCTGCCAGGACATGGCTGAGATCGATAACCCGGACTCCTTCCAAAGCGTGACTCATCGCAG
>JAPLJQ010000122.1 GCA_026388495.1 Deltaproteobacteria bacterium
CGATCCGTTCAGCATTCCCGGAGGTGCAGCAGACATCACATTCGGCTTTCACCGCCGCCGTTGTGTTCACATAACACAGGACCTTCGCCCGGGGGTGTTCCGCCTTCAATGTCCGCAATTGATCCGCCGTGATCATGTCCGCCATTGGGCACCCTGCTTTCTTGTCCGGGATGAGAACAATCCTGTCCGGCGAAAGGATTTTCGCCGTTTCTGCCATGAAATAGACACCGCAGAAAACGATCACATCCGACGTTGTTTTCGACGCCTGAACACTTAATCCCAGAGAATCTCCCACATAATCCGCAATATCCTGAACTTCTGGGATCTGATAATTGTGCGCCAGAATAACGGCGTTTCTTTCTTTTCTTAACCGGTTTATCTTTTCAACAAGCTCCATGCAGAACCTCTTCTATTTCTCCTCCCCCAAGAACACAGTCGTCCGCATAAAAGACGACAGACTGACCGGGGGTGATGGCCTCCTGTTTTTCGGCAAAGGTCACTTTGACCCTGTCATTTTCGAAAGTCACCTCGCACAGGGCTTCTTTTTTCCGGTATCTGATTTTCGCATAAACCTCCGCAGGCCAGAATTCAGTTAGACGATTCATATTTCCGGCAATCAGCCCCCTTGCCTTGAGGTGCTCTTTTTCTCCCACGATGATCCGGTTACCCACAGCGTCTATGAAAATAACATAAAGCGGCGTCTTGTGACTGATCCCCAGACCGCCCCGCTGACCAATGGTGTAAAAAACAATTCCCCTGTGCGTTCCCAGGATGTTACCCTGAATATCTACAATCGGACCCGGTTTCAACGTCTGTACACGTTCTGATAAAATGGCATGGTAGTTTTTCTCAGTCACAAAACAGATATCCTGACTTTCCTGTTTTTCTGCAACCGGCAACAAAGCTTTTTTTGCCATATCCCGGACTTCCTCTTTGGTGAAAGTTGCCAGAGGAAATAAAATGGATTTCAAACTCTCATACGGAACAGGGTACAGAAAGTACGTCTGATCTTTTTTCCTGTCCTTCGGCCTCTTCAGATAAGAACCCGTATCATTGTGTCCAACAGCGGCATAATGCACGATAGCTAAAAAATCAAAACCCATAGCCTTTGCCTTCTGAAGGAGGCTCCCAAATTTCAGATGGCGGTTACAATCCACACAGGGGTTCGGCGTCCTTCCTTTCCCATATTCACTGACGAACCTGGCAATGACTTTTTCTTCCAGTTCTTCCGCATAATCAAAAACATGATGCGGTATCTTCATCAGGTCGCAAACCCGCCTGGCATCTTCAACAGCAGTGGGTCCGCAGCATTTTACCTGGTCCTCGCCGCCTCTGATACCCAGACACATGGTGACACCGGCAATGTCATAGCCTTCATTTTTCAACAACAGGGCAGCGACGGAAGAATCTACACCGCCGCTCATAGCCACAAGAACTTTTTGACGCATCTTTTCCTCAGACAAGTGTTCACCGCTGCACGTTAGGCCGCTTTTTCGGAAGATTCCTTGACAGACTTTTGCCTGTAATCATCCAAAGCCTTTTTCAGGGCCTCCTCTGCAAGAACGGAACAATGCATCTTGATGGGAGGCAACCCTCCCAGCGCTTCCGCGACGGCCCGGTTGGAGATTTTCAGGGCCTCTTCAACCGTCTTGTTTTTCACCAGTTCCGTAACCATGGAACTGGTGGCAATCGCGGCGCCGCAACCGAAGGTCTTGAATTTCGCATCGGTAATGACGCCATCCTTTACCTTGATATAGAGCTCCATGATGTCCCCGCATACGGGATTTCCCACCTTCCCGACACCATCCGGGTTTTCTATCTCGCCGACGTTTCTTGGACTCCTGAAATGATCCATCACTTTTTCACTATAAGCTTCCATTATGATTTAACCTCCTTTTTATACAGGGGAGACATTGAACGCAGTTTTTCTACAATAGCCGGCAGAACCTTGAGGACATGGTCGATATCTTTCTCCGACGTCGGCCTCCCCAGAGTAAACCTGAGCGATCCGTGCATGAGCTCATGGGGAAGACCGATCGCTGCCAGGACGTGAGATGGTTCCAGGCTTTCCGAAGAACAGGCAGAACCCGTTGAACACGCGATACCCTCCATATCGAGATTCAGAAGCATGGATTCTCCCTCCACGTAGGCGATCGAAACATTGACATTATTCGGCAACCTCCTTGTCGGATGGCCGTTCAAACGCGAATGGGCAATCTTCATGAGGATGCCGTTGATCAGTTTATCCCTCAATGCCGTCAGGTGAGACATTTCATGTTCCATCTCCACCTTTGCCAATTCCACGGCCTTCCCGAAACCGACAATTCCCGGCACATTGTGAGTCGAAGCCCGTCGTCCTTTTTCCTGTCCACCGCCCTGTATGAAAGGAAGCAGGCGCACGCCCTTTCTCACATACAGGATGCCCACGCCTTTCGGACCGTACAGCTTGTTACCCGATGCGCTGAGAAGGTCCGCGTTCAACGCGTTGACGTTAATAGGAAAGTGACCGAACGTCTGCACGGCATCCGTATGAAAATAGATCCCTTTC
>JAPLJQ010000519.1 GCA_026388495.1 Deltaproteobacteria bacterium
GCGGCGCTGAGCAGCCCCACGTAATAGGGTTGCTCCAGGTAGGCCATCAGATCAGCGATAAACCACTCCGCCGGCAATATCCCGGAGAAACGGTATTCAAGGGGGATGATGACAAAAAAGCCGCTTCGGATGCGCAAGATCCGGTTCTTCTTCGCCAGTCTTGCAGCGGCCTTCTTAAAGGCTTCTTCAGTGAATTGCAGGGACTGGATAGCCTCTTCACGGGTAAAAAAATAGAGACCCTGTTCCTGTCGAGAATCAACCCAGGATGGAAGATCGCTTGAAAATGCAGTTTTCGCTTTTCGAGGCATGCCACCTTCCCGGAAAAATTTTCACAAATAAGACCACAAAAGAGTCCTTTTTGCAAATGAAAATTCAGTAAAAATACAGGAGGCGATATACTGGCTATCATCAGATTGTACCATGATTTTGCCTCTGTGCATCGGGTCTCTCGATTCGGGAGAAATAAGGTTTGACATTTTTACGCTACATTTGTTAGCTATTTCCTATGAATGTAGCGAAAAAAGACCCCGTCATCCACGGCATTCTGGAAGAGGAGTACCGGCGGAGCCGGGAGGTCCTCCATGCCCTGCTTGCCAAGGTGGGAAATCTCCCCAAGGGGGCCCTCAATGTCCGCCGGAAGCAGGTCCGGGGAAACGAGTACGTTTACCATTACCTCGTCCGGAGGGAGGGAAAGGAGATTATCAACCAGCATGTCTCAGAAAAGGATCTGCCGGAGCTTAAGAAAATGATCGCGGAGCGCGATAAATATAGAAAGGAGATCCTCATCTACAAGAAACGCATGGTCTATCTGGAAAGGCTATTAAGATGATTAAAGTTCGCAAACCGTACCTATTGATCATCGCGGCCCTGGTTGTCCTCGGCGCGGTCGCCGTTCACGCCGCGCCCATCCGAATCGTCACCGCTACGATTACCAGGATCTCAGACGGCGATACCGTGCAGGCCATCACCCCGGAAGGAACGAAGCTGAAGGTCCGCCTCTATGGCATCGATGCACCGGAGACCCAAAAGGGGAATAAACTGGGAGAGCCGTTCGGTAATGCCTCCCGGGATTATCTTGCTTCCATGATCAGCCAGAGATCCGTCAGGGTGGAGATCCTCGATATCGACCGCTACCGGAGGATGGTCGCCATCCTCTGGCTGGCGGAGCGGAATGTGAACCAGGAAATGATCGCGGCCGGCATGGCAGAGGCCTATGTAGAGTATCTGAAAAAGCCCTATCGCGCCCCCTTCATCCAGGCGGAACAGGAGGCCAAGTCCCAAGGAAGAGGGGTCTGGTCCCAGGGGAGCCGTTATGAGAGGCCATCCCAGTTCAGGAAGCGGATGGGGAGTTAGGGGTCAATTTCAAATTAGCGGCAAAAATCTCGATTATTTGCCAGTAATTTGTATATTGGCAGCATGAGGTTTAATAAGGCAGAAGCCAACTCGGAAGCCCTAGACTTCCGAGCCGCTTCCGAGTTCTTTTCCGAGGTATCACGGACGTTGACGGGAAACGGCAGCGGAACAGTGTAACTAAAATGGTACCGCCTTAACCGA
>JAPLJQ010000542.1 GCA_026388495.1 Deltaproteobacteria bacterium
CGGGGGGAGAGCCGATGAGGCGGCTCACCGTATGGCTTTCCTGAAACTCGCTCATGTTGATCGTCACGACGTTCTTTTCGCTGCCAAAGAGCATGTCCGCCAAGGCAAGACCGGTTTCCGTCTTTCCCGTCCCGCTGGGACCGGCAAAGAGGAACACGCCGATGGGCTGAGTCGGGCTTTTGATGCCCGACTTGGCCGCCCGAATGACTTCCGCCAGGGCCCCCATGGCGGCGTCCTGACCCTTGATCCGCTCCTTGAGGCGATCTTCCAGATGGATAATGGTTTCCGCTTCGTCCTTGAGCATCTTCCCCAGAGGGATGCCCGTCCAGTCGGAAACGACCTGGGCGACGGCGTCAGGATCCACCTCAATCTGGATCAGCGGTTCATCTGCCTGGAGATCCTTCAGCGCCTGACCGGCCGATTCCAACTGCTTTTTCAGATCTTCCTTTTTCTCCTGCTCTTCCGCAGTCAGGGCGTTGAGCTGTTCCCGGAGGGTAACAACCTGATGAGCGGCTTCCTTCTCCTTCAGCCACCGTTCCTGAAGCTGATCCGCCTCGTCATTGACGGCCGTTCGCTTGTCCGCGACTCCCTGGTACTTTTCTTCGTCGATTTTGGCGCCGTTGGCACGGTCCCGGTCCATCGCCTTGATTTCGCGATCAAAGGCCTGTACGGCCCGCTCCTTGGCCTCCAGTACGGCGGGCTTGCCGGTCAGATTGACCTTGACCCGGGCGCAGCTCGTATCCATCAGGTCGATGGCCTTGTCGGGGAGGAAGCGCCCGGTTATATAACGATTGGAAAATTCGGCGGCGGCCACGACGGCGTCGTCCCGGACGACTACCTTGTGGGCCTTTTCATAACTGGCCTTGAGTCCCCGGAGCATGAGAATCGTTGTCTCCACGTCGGGCTCGTCCAGCTTGACGAGCTGGAAACGTCGGGCCAGGGCCGGATCTTTTTCGAAGTATTTTTTGTATTCGCTCCACGTCGTGGCGGCGATTGTCCGCAATTCCCCCCGCGCCAGCGCCGGCTTCAGCAAGTTTGCGGCGTCGCCGCCTCCCGCGGCGGCTCCGGCGCCGATGAGGGTATGGGCCTCGTCGATGAAAAGGATGATTGGTTTTTCCGAGGCCTTGATCTCATTGATGACCCCTTTGAGACGGTTTTCGAATTCTCCCTTCATGCCGGCACCCGCTTCGAGGGCGCCCATGTCCAGCCCCAAAAGGGTGACGCCCTTGAGCATGTCCGGGACGTCATTCTCTACGATCCGCAGGGCCATGCCTTCGACGACCGCCGTTTTACCAACGCCTGGTTCCCCGACGCAGATGGGGTTGTTCTTGCGCCGCCGGGCCAGGATGTCGATCATCTGGCGGATTTCGTTGTCTCGGCCGAATACCGGATCGATATCTCCCTGGGCAGCCCGCTGGGTGAAGTCCATGCAGAAACGGCTGGTGAATGACCCGTCCCCTCTGACCGCGGCCGCTTCCCCCGGGGCTGGGTCCTTGGCCCCCTTTTCCGTTTCCGTGGAGGATCCGGTCAAGCTCCAGAATTCCTTGCTCAAGGCCTCCCTGCCAATATCTTTGAGCATGTCCGCGTACCTTCCCGTTGCATACAGGGTGGGCTTGGCCAGGAAAGCCAGGAGGATGGACCCCGAACGGATTTTCCTGTCCCCAAGGTCGATAGAGGAGATCAGCCAGGCGTCCTGAATCAGGTCGAGAAGGTGAGGGGAGAAGACCGGCTTGGCTGCATTGCCCGTCTTGTAATCCTCCAGAGATTGCTCAAGCGCCTGCTGGAGCCTTCCTACCTCCAGACCGAATTTCGGGAGGATCAGCGGCCAATCGGACCGGGGTTCCTCCAGGAATTTCGCAATCAGGTGTTCGACGGTAATTTCATAATGGGTTCTTGAGACGCACAACCCCGCGGCGTTCTGCAAGGCGTTTGTGCAAACGGCATTCATGTGGAGCAACAAAGACTTGATATCGACAGCAACCACGGTTCATCCTCCCATATTTAGTGTTGTTTATTGCCGGACCGATCCCGGAAAAAGGGCGCAACGTTCCATGGGAATGGCCCCTTCCGAAAAGATCCAGGTATTACATCCCAGCATGGCCTGGGAACTGACGACCGTTGTAGTCAAATCATGTGGTTTCAAAGTCACTTCCACGTCCCAGGCGAGGGGTTGGTCAAGGTAGAAGCGGATCAACTGCCCTAACTTCTGAAATGCCGGTTGGTCGGGAAGGTAACGATTAAATGTTTCCTTATTCACCGGTCCGATGTGAACTCGGAAGTTTCCCGCCCGGTCGGCAATCCCTTCTCCGAGATAGGTGTCCTCTCCCAGGATATTCCCGGACGTCCCCAGAAACAAGCGTTGCTCTTCCGGGATATTCGCGATGCGCTCCATGCATTGGGTAATATGAATTGCCGGTTCGGAGAGTCCGTCGGCCAGGATGGCCCTCAATCCTTCCGCCGATCTGGGGAACTGGGTCGCCAGGCCGATGTATCTCAGCATTCCGTAAGGATTTTCTGCGCTTTCCCTTAACGCCTCTCCGCCAAGACCGGCGAGGCAGTAGAGCCTCTGCAGGACATCTTTGTCGGGATTCTCGGCGATATTAAAGAAAAGGTGATAGTGTTTCCAGATGCCAAAATACAGGGAATAGAGGCGGGAGTTGAAAATATCATAAAACTCCCGGCTGATGGACCGATCCTGTGCGAGTTCCTGCAGCAGGTCTTCCGTATAGAAAGTCGGCAGGGGCGATGATGCCCCATAGAGACCGAGAAATGTCGCTGTGACCCGGAAGCTTCCCTGTGGGTCTGATTCCTCGATTTTTGTAATGTCGGACTCCGGAAAGGCGAGGGAAAGATCCGGACGAACCCGGATCTTTTTGACAAGCTCACTGATATCAATGTCTGTGCTTGATTCCCGGCGCAGATGGAGAAGAAGAAACCGGAAGGCCTGGATGAAGGAAAATCGGCGCCCCTCCCGGAGAAGTCTTTCTGTCAGCTTAGCAACCGGTCTCCCATTCTCGTCGGCCATACAAAGGTTTCCCCGGTTAGGCTCTCTTTCAGCTTGAAAGAGAGAAAAGTGTTCATGCTGCTGTAAACGCCAAAGAAGAGATCCAGGATACATCCGAAGAGGTACAGATCGCCTAAACCGGCAAAATGATCCTGCCGGGCGGTCATCTCTATTTGCTGTCCCCGAATGACCATGCCGTGGATCAGTCGGTCCGCCGGGGTGACGCTGAATTCCAGGATGCCGTCGATTCTTTTCATGTTGGCGGTAATCTTGGCTTTATCCCGGGATTCAGGAAACACATAGAGCCTGAGGAGCTCTTTGAGATTATCAATATTGGCAAGGGATAGATAGTTCAAAGATAGATGAGATAAAAAGCGCCACGTCGCGTTTTCTCCCAGGGGTGGATCGATGGGCGGCGTCGGCGGCAGGACATTCCGGAACGTCAGCAGTTCCGGTGAATCGGATGTCTGCACGGAAATATCGCCGACTTGGAGACGCTCGGGAAGCGTGCCGTTTGTGCAGGTCAAACTGACGGACAGTGTCTCTCCCACGAGTTCGGCGCCATCCCGAGGATACGAGAAAGACAGGAAAATTTCCGGGGCGTCGTTGATGGGAGAACGTGCGTGGTTAACCTGATAAACCGATTGCTGCTGGTCCGTTGATTGAAACAGTTCCAGGGGTCGATATTCCCTTTTCGCGACGCTTCCCTGCTCGTAGCCGATGACCTTGTCCACGCTGAAGACTTGATAATGATCCGGATTTTGTGCGGCCGGCCGGACACGGACTCTTTCCAGGCGGTGATCAAACAGGAATGGGTCGGCGTCATGCTTGAACAGATTGATCACCGGCGTCGCGTTTAGAATGAACAGGTCAGGGGTCACCTTGGGAGGCGCCAGGGGGAATGGCATGAGTTCAAAGAGAATCTCAAATTGTTTGCCCTTCCCACGGTCATGCCACTTTTCCCACCCCCGGAGTTCAAAGAAAACAAATTTTCGCGGCAGGATGAAGTATTCCTGTAGCAGTCGGTATCCGGAAAAGGAACGAACAGGAAATGTCAACAGGGCGTTGTCCATGTCAAAACCGATCGGCTTCAGGTCTGAAGGGGGGAGAATGCAGTCCTCGCCGCCGCTTGTCGGTCTGATGACAATCTTTTGAAGATAGTGGCTCAGCAGGGTGAAGATATCCGTGGCCTGGGTATAACTTCCTCCCATAAAGAAACCGAGGCGTTGGGGTTGCCAGTGGGACAGGTCCGGACCCGTCAGTTCCAGAACGAGACGGATCTGGGATACCCGGGCGGTAGGTTGTTGCAGATCCGCCGTTACCAGATGCAGGGGATGGACGTCGACATCAAAACAGGTCTGGAAGAGACAGGGTGTTCCATCGACAGGCACCGAAGCCAGTGACGTGCCTCTTTTTACGGTGACGGTTTCCGGGAGATTCGGTTTTGGAGAGAAAACCACCACGGATGTTGAGGGAATTGGTCTGATATAATGGGGAAATGTGACCTCCGTGAGGCTATGGATAATTTCGGGAAAGTCGTCGTGCAACTTTTGACGGAGGAGCCCGGTGAGAAAGGCAACTCCCTCGAGGAGTCTCTCGGCGTCCGGGTCTGACGTGGGACCACTGAGCATGGGGGCCGTCGCCGGGTGCGCCTTGGAAAATTCAACGGCCAGCTGCCTCCCGTCGCCGGGTGCGCCTTGGAAAATTCAACGGCCAGCTGCCTCAGATTCTGCAGTTCCTGTTCGTAGTATTTATTAAACATTCTTGTAATTTATAATCATCTTTCCATGCGCACCATGCCTTCGGCAGTCACGACAGTTTCGAAGATCACGGGAGTTGTCTTGTCGCGATCCGCCATCATGGCCCCTTCGAGTCTGAATCGCATCATCGAAGTCTCTCCGGCCTTAGGTTCAAAGTGAACGTCGACCCGGATCAGACGGGGCTCGTACTTCTGAATCACGGCCTTGATCATACGTTCGAGTTCGCTTGCCGAGGCGTTGAGACTTTCCCCCGCAAAGTTTGTCATATCGGGCATCCCATAATCATCCGAGACCGGGACGCTTCCCTGCCGGGTATTCATCATCTTCTGCAAGTGGCGCAGCACGGACTCAAGGCCCAGGGAGATGTCCCGGGGGCCCCGTTCCCCAGGATTTATTTCCAAATGGCGGATTCGCTCCAATAAGGTTTCTTCGTACATAAAATGTGGTCGATCGTTAGTTACTGTCCCGGTCTCAGGTCGTGAGTACTTTTTCAAGACCTGGGACCAGGGATGGTTGTTTATGAAGCTTTCGGCGCCTTCCAGTTGTCTTCCGCCTCAATGCCGTCCGGCGTGTACGTCCAGATGATATCCTCATAGGTAAAGGCGATTTCCTGCATATGCTTGAAGGGCTTATTCTCCTCCAGGAAGGTGTAGGGGAAGAATTCTCTGGAGTTTACAATAATAGCCTCCTTCAGTTTGATCGTGAAGTATTTTTCCTCCTGCCCTTTTTCACT
>JAPLJQ010000565.1 GCA_026388495.1 Deltaproteobacteria bacterium
TCTGCTCCCCACAACATGGGTTTTCGAAAGCATTCAGGCGGCACTCACGGGAGCCACGGGGAGCGCCCTGTTTGATCTCGCTTTGACCTGGAGTTTTACGGCGGAGTTGATCTTTGTCATCACCTGGATATCGGGAAGAATGTATTTCACAGGCTATTCGAAAGCACAGACCACACCGGAGCGCCTCTTCCCGGCACGCAATCAACGGGGCAGGGGGGGATGGTTGTCGTCAGTTCTAAAACAGACCCCGATTGCCCTGTCCGGTCCGGTGAAGGCATTCATGGTGAAAGAGGTCCGGACGTTTTTTAGAGACCAGACCCAGTGGCCGCAGATATTTCTTATTATTGCATTGATCGTCGTCTATCTTTACAATTTTTCCGTCCTTCCCCTGGCCAGGTCTCCCATCAGAACCATTTATCTCCAGAATCTCTTTTCCTTTCTGAACATGGGGCTGGCCGCATTCGTCCTGACGGCGGTTGCAGCGCGTTTTGTCTATCCAGCCGTGAGTATTGAGGGCGACGCCTTCTGGATCGTGAAATCATCGCCCATTCAGATAAGGCAGTTTCTCTGGATCAAGTTTTTTGTCTATTATATTCCCCTGCTTCTGCTTGCAGAAGTGCTTATTGTTTTGTCCAATATCCTTCTTAACGTGACACCGTTCATGATGGTGCTTTCCGTGACGACGGTTTTCTTCATGGTTCCGGGGATTGTTTCCATGGGTGTGGGGTTTGGCGCGGCCTATCCGGACTTCAAATCGGAAAACCCGGCACAGTCCGTGACCAGCTTCGGCGGCCTCCTCTTTATGATCCTGTGTGCCGGTTTTATAGCCGTCATCATTGTTCTTGAGGCCGGGCCCGTCTATTCGGTTTTCATGGCGGATATCCGGGGGGTGAGTCTTACTGCCCTCCAGTGGGTTTGGCTGATCGGTTCGTTCTTTCTTGTTCTGCTTCTCTGTGTCCTTGCAGTCATTCTGCCCATGCGTCTTGGAGAACAGCGCCTGAAAGCATAGGGGCTATTATCCCTGTTCGGAAACAACAGAAATAGAAAATGATATCAAGTCTACGGAATTTACTTAGAGCTTGTCCGTAAATAGCGTTGCCAGAGATCGCGCCCAGATTTGCGTTAGATTTTTCTGGTTCGATTGAGTAAAACCGCAGGCGTAGCAGCGCTACGTCGAGGATTTTGCGATTGAGAAGCGGGAAAAGATGGCGTGAAGATGGGATGCGAGCCGGTAAGGATTATTTACGGATAAGCTCTTAGAACACCTTGTCCGCAAGTTTCAGTTTGGAATTGAGGTGAGGATTGCCAATTATAACCTCGTCTTCAGCTCAGTACCTCCCTGACCTTCCGGGAGAGTTTTTCAAGCTGAAAGGGCTTCTGGAGGAATCCGTTGCAGCCCCGGCTCAGAATCTCCTGGGCCTCGCCTTCGATGCTGTATCCGCTGGAAAGAATGACCCTGATATCGGAATTGATCTCCCGGAGACGATCGAAAGTCTCTCCGCCCGATATCCCCGGCATAATCATGTCCAATATGACCAGGTCAATCTCCTCGCTCTTCTCCATGTAAACGGCGACCGCCTCCTGACCGTTCCCAGCCGCATAAACCGGGTACCCCAGGAATTCAAGCATTTCCTTGTTCACTTCCAGGACCGTCTTTTCATCATCCACCAGCAGGATCGTCTCGGTGCCTTTTGCGATTGTCCCGGTCACCGTCTTCTCTTTTACCACTTCCTTCTCGGAAGCGGGCAAATAGATGGTGAACGTCGTCCCGTGACCAGGCTCACTATCAACATTGATCATGCCGCCGTGACCCTTGATGATGCCATAAACCGTCGCCAGTCCCAGTCCCGTCCCTCTTCCCATTTCCTTCGTCGTAAAAAAGGGATCAAAGATCTGTTCCTTGGTCTTCTCGTCCATCCCTGTACCGGTATCGGCAACGGATATCTTCACATATTTCCCCGGCTTGACGGCGTAGGGAAGCACCCGTTCATCATCCCAAAGAACATTCTCTGTTTCTATATAGATCTCGCCACCCCCGGGCATCGCCTGCCAGGCGTTCACATAGAGATTCATGAACACCTGCTCCATCTGCCCCTGGTCAACCTCC
>JAPLJQ010000042.1 GCA_026388495.1 Deltaproteobacteria bacterium
GTTTTGGCCGGGGAGATGAATGGCATACAGGCAGCCGAAAAGATCACGGCGATCTCCGGCACGCCGGTTGTCTACGTGACCTCTTATGCCGACGACAAAACATTCGGGCGGGCAAAGCTAACCGGTCCTTACGGGTACATCCTGAAGCCTATAGAAAAAAAGCAGTTGCATGTCACCATCGAATTGGCCTTGCACAGGCAAGGCATAGAGCTTAATCTGCAGAAGAACCACACCAGGATATACAGGTCCATGAAGGGTATGATCGAGGCGATCGCGGAGACGATCGAATTAAGGGGGCCCTATACCCCGGGACACCACGTGCGGGTATCGAGACTGGCATTGGCCATGGCGGAAGAACTGGGGTTGACTGATTTTCGGGTGGAAGGGGTTGAGCTGGCCTCGGCCATCTATGACATCGGCATGGTCAATATACCCGCTGATATTCTTCAGGAAACCAGTCGACTGGGAGGCGTCAAGCTAACCATGTATCAGACCTATCCCCTGGCCGCTTATGACACCCTGAAAAAGATCGAATGTATTTGGCCGCTGGCCGACATCGTCCTCCAGCATCGGGAGTGTTATGACGGTTCGGGTTTCCCGCGGGGGATCAAGGGGGAGGATATTCTCATCGAAGCCAGGATCCTGGCCGTTGCCGATGCCATTGAAGATTTGACCTCTAATCGGGTCTTCCGGAATGCCTTACCTTTAAAGCAGACACTTGATGAAATAAGAGCCCATCGTGGATCTAAGTATGATCCCGATGTCGTGGATGCCTGTCTGAGGCTTTTCAATGAGAAGGGCTATAAGAGGGAAGGCTGACGCTTCTTGCGTAGCTTGTAATTGATAATCCTTACCTCAATCCCAAGATGGAAGTTGATGATAAGGTGTTGCCAATTACCAGCACAAATCTAATTTCACGGGAGCAGGATTAAGGCGTACCGAGAGAAAGGTGCTAAATACCGGGAACACAAGTCATCAATGCGCTTCATCCCAGTTCTTTCCGGAGGCGATGTCCACCCTGAGGGGAACATTCAGTTGTATGACGCCTTCCATTTCTTTCTTCACAAGGTTCATGAGTTCTTCCCTTTCCGCCGAGGGAACCTCGAAAACCAGCTCGTCGTGAACCTGCATGATCATGCACGCCGACAGTCGCCTTTCCGCAAATCGTGTTGAGATATTGATCATGGCGACTTTGATGAGGTCTGCTGCCGTACCCTGGATCGGGGCGTTGAAGGCCATACGTTCCGCAAACTGGCGAACCGTGGCATTGGCGCTGTTGATTTCGGGGAGATAGCGGCGTCGATTCAGGAGGGTCGAGACATATCCGTCACGCCTGGCATTTTCCAGGATACTGTCCAGAAAGATCCTTACGCCCTTATATTTATTGAAATATTCGTCGATGTAATCCTGCGCCAGTTTCTGTGAGATGCCCAGTTCCCTTGACAGGCCGAAGGCGCTCATCCCGTAAAGAATGCCGAAGTTGATCACCTTGGCCTGTCGCCTCATGTCTGCATTGATCATCTCCGGGAACACGCCGAAAATGCTGGAAGCGGTCCTGCTGTGAATGTCTTCGCCGGACGTGAAGGCCTCGATAAGCGCCTCATCCCCGGACAGATGGGCGAGGATCCGGAGTTCGATCTGGGAGTAGTCGGCGGAGACGATATTCCAGCCTTCCGGTGCGATGAAGGCTTGTCTGATCCGTTTGCCCTCCAGCGTTCTGATGGGGATATTCTGTAAATTCGGGTTGCTGCTGGAAAGACGTCCCGTGGCGGTGACGGTCTGGTTATAAGACGTATGAACCCGGCCGGTTTCCGGATGGACGAGGGCGGGAAGGGCGTCAATATAGGTTGACTTCAGCTTGGCCAGGCTCCGGTAGGCGAGGATTTCCGCCGGAAACTCATGGCTCATGGCGAGGCTCGTGAGGACGTCCACATCGGTGGAATAGCCCTCCTTTGTTTTTCTGCCTTTGGGAAGGCCGAGCTTGTCAAAGAGAATGACCTGAAGCTGTTTCGGAGAGTTGACGTTGAATTTTTCCCCCGCCAGATGGTAAATCTTCGCCTCGGAAAGAGACAACAGTTGTTCCGATTCTTCGGACATGTCTTTCAGCAGTTTTACATCGAGGAGAACACCTTTTTTCTCCATCGAGGCGAGAATGGATACCAGGGGCATTTCCACCCGGTGAAAAAGGTCTTTGAATCTTTCATGATCTATTTTTCCCGTAAGGGTGTCGGTCAGGATGAAAACAGCGTCGGCACGCCGGCAGGCGTAGTCCATCGCCTTTTCAACCGGGACAACCCGGAAGGGTAGAACCCTGGCGCCGCTGCCCACCAGCTCCTTTTCCGAGCCGATGTGCCGGCTTAAGTGCTCCCGGACCACGTCGGCCAGCTCAAAGCTGTGCTTCGCGGGATTCAGGATATAAGACGCCACCATGGTATCGCACCCCAGGCCGTTCATATCCACGCCCAGCTTGGCCAGAATAATCAGGATGTTTTTCATGTCATGGCCGTGCTTTGGGACGGTGTCTTTGGTGAGAAAAGGCGTCAGACCTTTCAGGACGTCAGCCGTGCGGAGCTGAACGGGCGCTCCCACATATTCGTGAGCAAGAGGAATATAGCAGGCTTCACCAGGCGAGGGGGAGATCGATATGCCGACAATCCCGGCGCGCATCGGCGCATCGCTTGCGATGATATCCAGGGAAAATGCCTTCACCTGTTTCAGCCTTTCCGTCAGGGTCTTAAAATCGTCGTCTGTCAGAATGAGACGATATTGTCCTTCCACGGATGTCTCCCTGATTTTCAATTCCTGGATCAGAGACGAGAATTCAAATTCCTTGAACAGTTCTTTCAGGGCGCTCAGGTCCGGTTCCGTGTAACGGGCGCTTTCCAGATCAAAATCCAGTTCAATATCCGTTTTGATCACGGCAAGGTACCGGCTCATGGTAGCCTGTTCGGCATGTGTACGGACGGTTTCACGGAGCTTGGCGTTTCTCAGCCTGTCTACATTTTTCAGAATTCCTTCGACGGAACCGAATTCTTCAATCAGCCTCAGCGCGCTCTTGGGACCGATACCCGGAATGCCGGGGATGTTGTCTGACTTATCCCCCATCAGTCCGAGGATCTCCGCCACCTTCTCAGGCCCGACCCCGAAACGTTCCCTGACCGCGTTGATGTCGTAGGTCTTGTCTTTCATCGTGTCGA
>JAPLJQ010000072.1 GCA_026388495.1 Deltaproteobacteria bacterium
GCCTGTGGAATCCGCTCCCGTTCAGATCGCTGAGAAGGAAGACCTGAGCGTCACTCAGGTCTGATATAATTTCGACAGTGGGGACAGAACACCCTGTTGGTCGAGTCGCAATAAGAATCTTCCGTTTTGCATATCGGGCAGTAATAGATGCTTCCGGAACCGGGTGGTGCTGGGAGGGCCTTGCCGCATAACGGACAGACAATCACCTCTTTCTTAATCAGTTCCGCACAGAAGGGGCATCTTTTCATTATCATGCTTTGTCATTACTCCCCAGCACGTGGACAACTTTATGTTTGTAAAGTTCCTTCAACGAATCGCGGGCCGGCCCCAGGTATTTCCTCGGATCGAATTCGTCCGGCTTTTCATAAAATACTTTTCTGATCGCCGCCGTCACGGCCAGTCTGCCGTCGGAATCGATGTTGATTTTGCAGACCGCTGATTTTGCCGCCCTGCGGAGCTGTTCCTCGGAAACGCCCGCCGTATCCTCAAGTCTTCCTCCGTATTTGTTAATGTCATCAACAATGTGTTGCGGTATGGAAGACGCGCCGTGCAATACAATGGGGAATCCGGGGATTCTTCTTTCTATCTCCTCGAGGATATCAAAGCGAAGCGGGGGCGGCGTTTCGCCCGGCTTCACCTTGAATTTAAACGCCCCGTGGGACGTGCCGATGGAAATGGCCAGGGAATCCACGCCGGTGCGTTTGACAAAATCTTCCACTTCCTCGGGCCTGGTATAATGGGCATGTTCCGATGAAACCTCATCTTCAATCCCGGCAAGAACGCCCAGTTCCCCTTCGACGGTCACATCGTGTCTGTGTGCAAAATCGACCACCTGTTTCGTGAGCTTGACATTTTCTTCGTAAGGCAGATGAGAGCCATCGATCATCACGGAGGAAAACCCTGTTTCAATGCAGGATTTCGCCAGCTCAAACGAATCGCCGTGGTCAAGGTGAAGGACAATGGGAATGGCATGTCCCGATTGTTTTGCCACCTCAACCGCTCCTTGCGCCATATACTGCAAAAGCGTCTGATTGGCATATTGACGGGCCCCTTTGGAAACCTGGAGGATCACCGGCGATTTTGTTTCAACGCAGGCGGCAATAATGGCCTGCAACTGCTCCAGGTTGTTGAAATTAAATGCAGGAATGGCATATCTCCCCTGCATCGCTTTATGAAACAGCTCTTTCGTGTTCACCAAACCAAGCTCTTTGTAATGTACCATGATGACATGTCCTTTCTATTTGTGCCCTTTCATTGAAATCCCCGCCGCTTCAAATGCGGCGCTCACGATCGTCACGGCCTCTTCCTCGATCCTTCTCAGATGTTTTGCACTGACGAAGCTCTCCGCATACACCTTGTAAATGTCCTCTGTTCCCGACGGGCGGGCGGCAAACCACCCGTTTGCGGTAACGACCTTGAGTCCCCCGATGTCGGCATTGTTTCCGGGTGCTCGGGTTAATGCTGCAATAATCACATCACCGGCAAGCTCTTTTGCTGAGATCATTTCCGGGGAAAGCCTCTTGAGCGCCGCCTTCTGTTCAGGCGTGGCCGGGGTGTCAATGCGGATGTAAAACGATGTGCCGAATCGCTCTTCGAGTTCCCTGTAGGTCTCGGCGGGGTCCCTGCCGGTTTTGGCCATGATCTCACAGGCCAGCAGATCCATGATGATGCCGTCTTTGTCCGTCGTCCATACCGTGCCGTCTTTTCTTAAAAAAGACGCCCCGGCGCTCTCCTCCCCTCCAAAACCGCAGGAGCCGTCGATGAGGCCGTCCACGAACCATTTGAAACCCACGGGAACTTCGGAAAGCCGCCTCCCAAGATCCGCGGCCACGCGGTCGATCATGGATGTGGAAACCAGCGTTTTTCCCACCGAGGCATCCTGTCTCCATCCCGGCCGGTTCCGGAAGAGGTAATGAACGGCAACAGACAGGTAATGGTTGGGATTCATGAGCCCCGCTCCCCTGGTGACGATCCCGTGGCGGTCCACGTCCGTATCATTGCCGAAGGCGATGTCGAAATTATCCTTCAGCCGGATCAGTCCCGCCATGGCATAGGGCGAAGAACAGTCCATCCGGATTTTGCCGTCTATATCCACGGTCATGAAGGAGAATGTGGGGTCAATGATCCGGTTCACCATTTCAAGGGCAAGGCCATAGCGATCGGCGATGGGGTCCCAGAAGTCCACCGCCGCCCCGCCGAGGGGGTCAACGCCGATCCTGAGTCCTGCTTTCGCGATAGCTTCCATGTCGATGACGTTTTCAAGATCCTCCACATAGGGCCTCACATAGTCGTATTCATGTATCGACTCCGATTTCAGCGCCCTCTCAAAAGGGAGCCTCCGTACGGTCTCAATCCCCTGCGAAAGGATTTCATTTGCCCTCTCTTCGATCATCCGGGTTATGCCCGTATCCGCGGGTCCGCCTTCGGGCGGGTTGTATTTGAATCCGCCATCTTCGGGGGGGTTATGGGAAGGGGTGATGACGACGCCGTCGGCTAATCCGCTTTTCCTGCCCCGGTTATACGTCAGGATCGCATGGGATATGACCGGCGTGGGCGTGTACCGGAGTCCTGCCTGGATCATCACGCGAGCGCCGTGGGCCGCAAACACCTCAATGGCGGTAGCCAGCGCCGCTTCGGACAGGGCATGGGTATCCATGCCCATGAACAATGGGCCACTGATCCCTTTTGATTTTCTGTATTCACAGAGGGCCTGGGTGATAGCAAGAACGTGTCCCTCGTTGAAGCTGTTTCTGAGGGACGATCCCCTGTGACCGGAAGTGCCGAAAGCAACTCGCTGAGCAGGATCGGAAACGTCAGGCCTGTGGGTGTAATACGCGGAAATAAGCCTCGGAATATTGGCAAGAATGGATCTCGGAGCCGGCTTGCCGGCGAGTTCGTGGACGTTCATCTGAGTTCAATAATCTCCATACGGTTGTTTGCCTTCGGATTCTTCGACGATGGCCCTTCCGTCAGGATCGCAAGATTTCCATCCACCTCATGGGATTGCAGCCAGTTCCTCACATAAGCATTCCAGTCTTCGGGGTGATCGGGTTCATGTACCGGATAGACCCCGGCGGTGAACTGAAGCCGCTGGCACGTCGCTTCCTGGGTACTCACCCCCACGATCCACACGGGAAGTCTGAATCTTGCGACGGACCTTGCCGTTGCGCCGCTGTGAGTCGGGACAAAGACGGCCGCAGGGGAGATACGCTCCAGCGTCGCCTCGACGCTCAAAGCGATCAGATCCGTAATGCTGACCGGGTCCGTGCGACGATGTCTTCGAAGAGCCTCCTTGATTCCGTGGCTCCGGCGGTGCGGTTCCGTCGCAGCGGCAATCTTCGCCAGCATGGCCACAGCCTCCACAGGATACTTGCCCATGGCCGATTCCTCTGAGAGCATGACGCAATCCGTGCCGTCAAGCACCGCGTTGGCCACATCGGTCGCCTCCGCCCGAGTGGGACGTCGGTTGCCCGTCATGGATTCCAGCATCTGCGTGGCCGTGATAACGGGTTTTCCCACCCTGTTTGCGCTGTGCATGAGGCGCTTCTGAACAACGGCGATCTGCTCGATGGGAATTTCCACGCCAAGGTCTCCCCTGGCGATCATGATGCCGTCCGCCGCTTTGAGGATATCGTCC
>JAPLJQ010000526.1 GCA_026388495.1 Deltaproteobacteria bacterium
ACACGTGCCAGCGTGTGCGGTGGCAAGCGGTGCGTTTGCCATGATGACGGCAACACCCGCGTTAAAACCGGCCTTCGTGTTGTACTTGTCGGTCGTAATACCGGCGTTCTTTGCATCAACGTCTTCCCACACCAGGCGGGCTCCAAAAGAGCGCTTGGTAATGGCGACTGCTGCCATTGCATCCCCGCCTACTGTATATGTGGTGCAGCTGAACGGGTTGTCCGTGACGACTGCGTTGACAAGCGTCTCGAACGTGTCCGCGTCTGCTATCGGATTTGCAAGTACGCGGGTTGCGGACTTGGTAATGTTCTGTTGTACAAAATCTCCCATTAGTTTGGTGGTCTCCTGCCTGAGGTGAACAGGCAATTACTCTATATTACTCACAGTAATAAATAGTTGTTGTAAAATTACTGTTAGTAATGTTAATTATTGAAAACCGCATTGTGCATAATAATAATTATCGATACGTTGTTTCAGTACAAGTGTAAATCACAACTGCGATAATCCGGATAAGGGGGTGTAAATCATGGAAAACCAGGCATTGCAATATTACAATGAATGGATTAATTTTGTCGAACTCGGTCGATATTCAGAAGCGGTTGCCTCGTATGACAAGGCACTTGCTATCAACCCAGATTTCGTTGATGCGTGGTTCAACCGTGGAGTGGCGTTATATCAACTTGATCAATATGCGGAAGCGGGAGTCTCATTTGATAGAGCGATTGCTCTCAAATCAAATGACAATGAGACGCGGAACAACCTGAAAATTGCACTTCAACAATTTGATACAAACTCCTGATTTTCTCTTTTTTGCCTCTACAGGACTATTCCTCTCACAGCACTCTTTTCGGAAGACACATAATTAGGGTCAAGGTCGATAGAAGCATTTATCGAGTATTCTGCTTATGGGACGATATGCTGGCTCATACGATTTACCATAATCGAATTCGGGTTTGCGTAATGTGATCTTATATGGATCAAACGGTAATTTCTCCTGAGGGGCATCCAAATTACGGAATTGATTGAGAGCGGCTGACATACGGGCCATGACTTCAATAGATGCGAATCGAAGTGCTCGTAATAGATCATAATACGAATGCACTCTGCTCTTCTTGAATTGCCTGAGTACTTCGTTCCGCGATGAAGTATCATAAGGCATGCATATGTCTGGAAGAAGAACACAATACTTTTTCACTTCGTAAATATCAGAACCCCTAACGCGAAACGACCAGTATTCCGCTAACGGGGTTTTATCCCAATCATCACAAATGAGGGATTTGTTGTGGTTCTGTGCATGCACAGACACAACATTCCAATTCTTTTGAAGATCTCGCAGAACATGAACCGCACCTTCAACTCGTGGGTTGACACCGATTACCGACGATGCCGAACTTTTTAAAGCGGATATGACTGATTGGTGCTGGCGATTGTAAACAAACATCCGTAAAAATCCCCGAGTGAAATCATCAAAACGTACGTTATTTTTAAGTTTCCAGTGGTGAGTACATCCAAATTTCCTGCAGGTACATGATGGGGGACAATTGGAGGGAACATACTCCCAAATCTCCTTGAGAGTTGCTTGTTCCTGGATAGGATAGTAATTTTCATTATCGGCAGCGTGTTTATTTGATTCGGTAATCCGATCCTTCATCGTTTGAAAATCAGTAAACATAGTGGTGTAAAGATCAAATTGTAAATTCGGCAACCCTGATTTTAAGGACATAATCCTCTAATACAAAAAATGATACAGCCCACTGCATGACATCCTCACATCGTCCCGAATCCAAGTTTCACTTTATGAGCAATACGATCTGCTTTTGTAATTAGTTCGACCGGAATTTCATCGAGGCCGCTTTCCATCCTGATTTCCAGTTGATCTACAAGTTCTTTTGCAGCTTGTCGAATTTCTCCATTAGAATATGTAACCAAATCCGATGCATATTTGATGGCAGATGCGATGTCACCAGCATTCAATTTGACCATAAGAAGATCACTACAATAAATCGCGGACCTATGAAAATCCGTCTCTGACTGTCCTGGTGTAAAAGGGATATTTTGCATTGGCTGATGAGAAGCACGATCCATCAATATGGCCCTTGGTCTAGGAGGAGTCCCTGCCACCCCGGTTCTGGGGATCTGATATTGAATTTTCAAACTAGCACCCCGTCCCTTTGGGGGAGCATAGAGAATTTGATCTCCTTGTTGCATCATGCTGTACATAACCTCACAGCAGATGGGCATTCTGTGATTTGGACCGGGATATCCACCAACCTGACGATGGAGATCGCCGGACTCAATAATGAAAAGTGACTTCCCCTCATTTTCAGCGAGTTTTAACAGTGATTCAAGATACGTTTGAAAATCCTGCGACTTTGGGGGTTCAGTAATTCCCGCATTATCATGACTCATTTTGTGATCCACAGATTGATGATCAACATTGTCAGAGATCCATGTCCAGGCATTCAGAAGTTGCGTTCCCTTAATGTCTCTACCAGTTGATGGACTAAGTACTTGGACACTCCGCGCAATTCCTGAAGTTTCAAGGATATCGGTCACTATGTTGGCTGTCCTCAAATCGGTGCCAAGATAATCCTTGATACGACGATCAAGACCGTCTGGTGTTTTTTCCCGTATGTCATTTCTGCAATTCTGCGGAAGTGTATGGAGTGGTTCAGCATTCAGGATTTCCAGCGTTGCCTGAATGAGGATGCGATCGATTGTTATGCCACGAAGAGAAAACGGTAATCGTTGATTTTTTCTCTCGATCGCAACACATGCATTATCGAGTAATTCTTTGGGGATGGGAAATATTTTCAAGGGGGGCATCTTTAGATCCTTTATCGCGCACTTGAATATCACCATTCATTCACTGATATTATTTTCTACCCGTTCAGCCTGCGAGTTAATCTCTTGGAATGTTGCCCAATCGGCATTGAGGGTAGAGCCCTTGCCATTGCGTTTCTATTAGTGCATTTCACGTGTTGAGTGACGTTCTCCAATATGTCATGTTGGATCAAAGGATAACGGATAGTAATTTCCGTTTTAAATTGCTACTAAAATATATTGTGACCTTAACGATTGACGAAGCACGCGGGCAACGTGTTGCACCTTTACTTTTTAAGAAATTTCAAACATCCGGAATTCACGGACGAAACGATATGCCAGAAGATATCATTCCCAAAGGAATGACGCGGGGGAGTCCTGAACATATTCTTTTCCTGACACTGACTGTATCTATTGATTACCAGAGAGATGCGCCAGCATTGTGGGAGAGTGCCCGGAGAACCTACGAAGACGGCGAAACACGGTACTTATTCTCCCCAAAAGAAATCCAACTCACGGCCCTTACGAAAAATATTCTGGATATGCAACGCTATGGACTCTCAAAAAAGCATGCAAAGGATGCACAGATATGGCGAACGAATTCATTAACATTCCAAAAAAAATGGTTGGGCGATCCAATACGGTTCCTTGAAGATTGCAAGTTTGATGCCCCAACAATTTTCAATCGATTAAAAAATGATGCCCATTTTGATGGATATCGTATGAGTCCTGATTACCTTTACCTTAAAGGCAACAAGATTGCCCCCCTGTGGTTACGGATGCTTCGGGATAACGCTGGTATTGACCGTATTTTAAATATGGATAAGATCCCCATCCCCGTTGATGTTCATGTTGCCCGTGCAACACTGGCTCTCGGGATTGTCAAAGGGCAATACAATGGAGTTCCGGAAACAGTATTTGCATTTATCAGACAGGCTTGGTCTTTCAGTGTGCGCGATATGATGGTTAATAACCGAAATATGATTGCTCTGGACATCGATGAACCGCTCTGGCATCTTTCAAAATATGGATGTACAAACAGGAATACACAAAATGGAAGTTGTCCCAAAAAGATGACCTGCGAGCTCCGTGAATTTTGTATCTCCGGGAAGGTCGATGTTTCCGCTGATATGA
>JAPLJQ010000203.1 GCA_026388495.1 Deltaproteobacteria bacterium
CTCATACTTTTGACTTATCTGCTTACGATTATCTATATTATTCTTCCAAAATTCATCAATAATCTCAAGATAAACATATACATTCAGACTTTGTGCGATGTGCTTTTAATCACCGGACTTGTGCTTGTTACCGGTGGTATCAGAAGCATTTATTCCGTATTTTATCCCCTTGTCATTATCTATTCGGTTCTGTTTCTCGCAAGGGGAGGTGGACTGATCATAGCTTCCGCCAGCAGTATCCTTTACGGCCTCCTGCTCGATCTTGAATATTATCGGATCATTTATCCCCTGTATGATATGATCGTTCTTGATTACCCGTTTTCAGCCGGGTATGTCTTTACAAGAATCTTTATCCATATCCTGTCATTTTATATCATTGCCTTTCTCGCCAGCTTTGTTGTTGAAAAAGAAAAAAAAACGAGATCGCTTCTTGCCGAGAAAGAAACAGCCTTCGATCAACTCGATTTGCTCCACAGAAGTATCATCGAATCCGTGGACACGGGCATTATGACTATCAACCTCCAGGGTAAGATCAAGTCTTTCAACAGAACCGCCCAGGAAATCACAGGATTTTCCTTTGCTGAAATAGAAAATAGAACCGTTGACGTCCTATTTCCGATGTATGCTAACTTGTTTGGAAACAACAGAAACGACGATCAGAAAAAATCGTCAAAAAACAGGCTTGATATGGTCATTACGGGAAAGGGAAATAGAAACATGATCCTTGGATGTTCTGTTTCCATCCTTAAAGACAATAATGGGAAAGGAATAGGAGACATATTCATCTTCCAGGATCTCACATCCATAAAGGAGATGGAAAATGCACTGGATAAAAGCAGGAGACTTGCCCTAATTGGTGAAATGGCTGCCGGTCTTGCCCATGAAATGAGAAATCCTCTGGCATCCATCATCGGCTCTATTCAGGTGTTGAAGCGTGATCTCAAGCTCAACAATGCAGACGAAAGACTTATGCGGATCATCATGAGGGGCAAGGATCAGCTTGAAAGTTTTATAAAGGATTTTTTATTGCTGGCAAGACCCACTCCCGGAAACCATGAGACCGTATTCATCAAGGATATTATTGAAGATGTTCTTGAATCCATTCACTATGTGCCTGACTGGAATCATCGTATCGATATAAACCTGTCTCTTTCCGATCATCTGACCGTCCATGCAAACAAGACGGAGATGAGAGAAGTGGTCTGGAATCTTATATTAAACGCTATACAGGCCATGCCTGAAGGAGGAGTGTTGTCCGTTGAAACAAAAAAAGTCCACGATGAGGATGCAAAGGGGTTTCTTGAAATGCGCATCGGTGATACGGGTTACGGAATAGATAACACATATCTGGAAAAGATTTTTGAACCATTTTATACTACCAAGGAGAAAGGAACAGGCATTGGTCTTGCCATAGTAAACAGAATAGTGGAGAGTTATACCGGACACATAAAGGTGGAAAGCGCAACTGATAAGGGATCCACCTTTATTGTCACCCTTCCCATCATCACATAACGAGAGGTTAAAATAACTTGAAAACAAGTTTAACATCCAATTCTCAAAGGTCAAATCGCGTTGTTTATGAAGGGAGATTATCATGGCAAAGATACTGGTAGTGGATGATGATCAGGGCATCAGAGAGTTCCTCGAAATCATGCTGAACAGGGAAGGGTACGATGTAATTTGCGCTGATAACGCCATAAAGGCATTGAATCGCTGCAAAAAAGAGAATTTCGATCTCATCCTTACAGATCTAAAAATGCCAAAGGTCGATGGCATTAATTTTCTGAAATCCGTCAAAGATGTCTGCCCGGAAACGATGGTAATACTGATGACTGCCTACGCATCGCCAGAAACAGCCGTTTCCGCTATGAATGAAGGGGCTTATGACTATGTGGAAAAGGATTTTAATATAGAGACACTCAAAGAAATTGTTCGCACGGCTCTCGATAAAAAAGGGATCAAGAAGGACGATGCGAAGTTTATCAGAGAAGTGGAAGACGCCGTTTCGTTCGGCCGTATGATTGGAAAAAGCAGAGGTATGCTTAAGGTTTATTCCACGATCAAAAAAGTAGCGCCAACGCCCGCAAATGTCCTCATTCTTGGAGAGAGTGGAACAGGGAAGGAGCTTGTGGCCAAATCCATCCACGAAAATAGCCCGAGAGACAATAAGCCATTTATTGTTATTAATTGTGGTGGAATATCGGAAAGCCTTTTAGAAACAGAGCTGTTTGGTTATGTCAAGGGTGCTTTTACCGGTGCTTATGCGGATAAGGCAGGTTTGTTTGCAAATGCGAGAGGAGGGACAATATTCCTCGATGAAATTGCAGAATTGCCCCCGCTACTCCAAGTTAAATTGCTGAGGGTTGTTCAGGAAAAAACCTTCAGGAGGGTAGGGGGAACCAAGGATATAACGGTTGATGTTAGGATTATCTCTGCCACTAATCAAAATTTAGACCGAAAAGTAAAGGACGGATCATTCAGAGAAGATCTTTACTTCCGCCTCAATGTTATCCCCATACATATTCCTCCATTAAGAGAACGAAAGGAAGATATCCCTGTCCTGACAAAATATTTCATTGAAAAATATTCAACTGAATTTAGGAAACAGATCAAAACCATATCCTCCTATGCCATGGAATTGCTGTTGGAATATCCGTTTCCCGGCAATGTGAGGGAACTCGAAAATATTATCGAGCGCAGCGTTGCCCTGGAAACATCCAATATCATTTTACCGGAAAACCTTCACCTGTCGGGAAATATTCAGGATATCGATCAAATCATTGACTTCGAATTACCTGATGATGGCGTAAATCTAAATGATGAGCTGTCAAAGCATGAAAAACTTATAATAGAAAAAGCCATTACAAAAGCAAACGGATCAAAAACAAGGGCTGCAGAGCTCCTTCACGTCAGTTCTGATTCTTTAAGGTACAGGATTGAAAAACTTGGCATTAACTGAAGAAAATATGGAATTTTCTCTTGACATTAAAACCGTTCGGTTTTATAGAGCTAACCGCAATGAGCACTCATATGATTGGCAACAGAGCGGGCATCTTTTTTTATTATTTAAGCTTTTTTAGCGAGGTCTGCTTGCTGCGCTCATGACCTGCAATGATCAATCGAGCCGTGGGCAGACCGTTGAGCTGTCCGCGGCTTTTTTATTTAAAGGCCGTGGATTTTTCCAGGGCTTTTTTTATTTAGACAAGGGAGGATGTGATGAACTTTAGTATTATTAGGAAATGTATTTTAACGGTCGTTGTCGCATTGCTTTGCGCATTATTGATATCAAATGCGGATGCCAAGACCATTAAGGTAGGAGCAGCCATCAACATGACGGGACCCGCCTCCACGTGGGGTCAGTTTCATGCCAAGGGTCAGCAGGACTATTTCCGTTACGTTAACGACGTCAAGGGCGGAATAGGAGGCCGAAAAATTGAAATGATACTCGTCGATACGGGCTATAAAGTCCCGGAAGCGGTAGCTGCTGTGAGAAAATTCGCCATCCATGATCGGGTTGATATGATTGCGACCTGGGGAGCTGGAGAAGGATTGGCGGCTAAACCCATCATTCAGCAATACCGCATACCTACGATCAATTATTCAACAAGCTGGGAACTCCTAGAACCCCCCATTCACTATATGTATCTTCCTTTCGGGAGCTACCGGATGGACAGTTATGCCGTCTTAGAATACATTCGTACCATTCATAAGGGTAAAGAATCGCCTAAGGTCGGACTTCTGACATACAATAATGCGTATGGACGTTCCATTCATCAGCCATGCCGGGAATACGCAAAGA
>JAPLJQ010000567.1 GCA_026388495.1 Deltaproteobacteria bacterium
CGGAGATGGGATTCACCCAGGATAGAATCGATGGAATCCGCATGGCGGGTTCCATCCATGACATCGGGAAACTGTCCATACCCGCAGAGATATTGTCTAAAACAATAAAACTGTCGGAGATTGAGTTTTCCTTGATTAAAGAACATGCCAACAAAGGATATGAGATTCTGAAGGATGTGGAATCCCCCTGGCCCCTGGCAGAGATAGTTTACCAACACCATGAACGGATGGATGGTTCAGGCTATCCAAGAAATCTGAAAGGGAATGACATTCTTATGGAAGCCCGTATTCTTGCAGTTGCCGACGTGGTGGAAGCCATGGCATCTCATCGGCCTTATCGTCCCGGCTTGGGCATTGATGCGGCTCTGGAAGAAATCGAGAAGAATAGAGGAACCCATTATGACAATACTGTCGTAGATGCCTGTCTGAGATTATTCCGGGAAAAAAGTTTTCAACTTAAAGATACCTCCCTTTAAATTATAATCCACTAATTACCTCGTAAAACTGAGGGGTTGGATGGCCATCAAGTAATGCCGCAACCCGTTTGCCCGCTTCATCATGGACAGGGCTCGTATGCATAGCCATAAAAGTCTTGTCACTTTCATGTTCCACAACAGCGGTATAGTTGCCTCCCTTTACGGGTTTCAAAAGCCGCCGGCAGATAAAGCCTTTGTGCTTTGCAAATTCCTTGTTTGACCAGGCAAACCAATCCCTGAATTCGGCATCCTTTCCCGCCTTTATCGGCGGAAAGTTAATAATAACCACAAACATGGCAGACACCTCCTTTTTTTTCAGACACGTTGATATGTTAATGCTGATGAGTTCGTAAAATGTCGTCATTCCGGCGAAAGCCGGAATCCAGAGATGTTTGATGATTCACGCATACGTTTCGAGTATTTGCCTCGTACCAACCCGTCCGGGAAATCTGACCGTTTGTACTCGGCGCGTAAATCGTCTTTATCAATCTTCTTCATATATCTTTCTCTCTCCTTTGTTCGCCACGCGAGCACTTATAATTCTAATAGCCTCACCTTCATCGGTGTGAGCTACCACTAACAACCGTCCCCGTTCTGAGATACCAAAAGTAATATATCGATCTTCGGTGGTTGAATGGTCCGGATCAGCACCGGTTGCGGACATCGAATCTTTCATGGCCGTTGAGGCTTCCTCAAAAGAAACCTTATGCTTTCGTAAATTTGATTTGGCTTTCTTCGGATCCCATTCAAATTTCATAGTGAAGATTATATCATGTCTTTAATCAAAATAATAGACCATGGCAATAGATTCCCGTTTTCACGGGAAACCATCATGCCCCGTGGTAACACCACGTCGGCATGAAAATATAAAGTCATTCCCTCGAAAGAGGAATAGCTATATATTTGATGTCTCTTAAATAAATTACGTGACTATGTCAATGATATATGCAACGATATATCCCATGGAAATCAATAACCCCGCCCATCCGGATATCCTGCAGCATACCGGCGACGAACCGCATCTGCTGCGTGAAATTGTCCGGACACACCAGGTGCTGATGAGCGGATTCTCGCGCGAAGTCGGTATGCCGGCCTCCCGGGTTGCCCTCCTGCGCATCCTCGCCAACGCTTTACCGGACGATGTGGGCATCATGGAGCTGGCCCGTAAACTGGGGATTAACGCTGCGGCGGTCACGCGTCAGGTGAAAGAAATGGAAGCTCAGGGCCTCATTCTTCGTCGATCAGATGGGCGCGACGGCCGGCGCAGTTATGTGAAGCTGTCTGACGAAGGACTTAAAACATTTAATAACATTCACGATCGCAGTCATGAACTGGAACGTTCGCTCACTTTGTTCATAAGCCCTGGAGAGATGGCGCAAGCAGTAGATGTTTTAACAAGATTGCGCCGTTTCATTGAAGGGTTGCGGTAACCGGAACCAAAGGAGGCAACCATGGAGAAGACCATGAAAAAATTTAACATCCGGGCTTTTGTTGCCTTGATGATCGCATTTAGTGCCCTGGGGTTGCCAATCACCGGCATAGCCAACCACGTCTATGGATTCTCGGATTTGACCGTGACACGGCATGCCTGGATGTCCGCACACAATATTCTCGGCCTTCTGTTTATCATCTTTTCGATCTGGCATATCGTACTTAATCGTCGGGCATTATTGAACTACATTAGGGGGGCTGCTGCTCGTATTCCCTTCCTAAGCCGTGAGGCAGCCCTGGCCGGAGCGGTCGTAACTCTGGCCCTCTTCATTTTCGTAGGGCATGCCTTTCATGCGGGAGGATAAAATGATGACTTTGCCCAAAGTGAATAATGAACTGTACCGGCAGTTTGGCCATGCCTGGGACCGCTTCATAACGCCCCGAGAATTGACTGATTTGCTGGAACGCTATAAATTTAATAATTATGAGATGCGCGGAGTCTCTATTAGGAGTAATCCGATAGCCGCCTGGTTCAATTTTCGTCGCCGTGTACAGGGCAAGATTACATTTAAAGAGCTGGGGCAGCGATTGGGCTTGCACGAAAGCGACGACCTAAGTGTCTCTTATATGGGGGCTGCGGCGAAAAGAGGTAGTTAGACGGGATGATGGAAAGTGTCGAGGTGAAGAAGAGGTAATACGAACGAATAGCGATCTGCAGACAGAAAGCACAGACGTCGATGTAAATAATCCTGTGAAATCAATGAGTTCCTACGAGACCACGACGCACGGCATATAATTGAAGTAAGGATTACCGATTATAAGCTATACCTTCAAGATTAAAACCTTTTTCCCGAAACAATCTCAAACAGGCATCTGCGACAGCATTGTCGTAAAAGGTTCCTCTATTCTTCTCGATTTCCTCCAGAGCTGCATCAATGCCCAAGCCGGGACGATAGGGCCTATGGGAGGCCATGGCTTCCACCACGTCGGCAACAGCCATGATGCGGGCCTCCATGAGAATGTCATCCCCTTTCAGATTTCTTGGATAGCCTGAACCATCAATCCGTTCATGGTGCTGGTAAACAATCTCCGCCAGCGGCCAGGGGGATTCTACGTCCTTCAAAATCTCGTATCTACTCCGGGCATGTTCTTTAATCAGGGAAAACTCAATGTCTGTCAGCTTGGTAGGCTTGGACAATATCTCCGCGGGTATGGAGAGTTTCCCGATGTCATGGATGGAACCGGCCATACGGATGCCATCGATTTTATCCTGGGGTAATCCCATCTCCGTGGCAATGGCGCGGGCAAGACCCGCGGACCGGATCTGGTGACCAGCGGTATAGGGATCTCTTATTTCCACGGCGGACACCATGACCTGAATGGTCGTGCCAACAGCCCTCCTGAGACTTTCGAGGGTACGCTGAAGTCCCTCCTCTGCCCGTTTGCGCGTGGTGATATCCCGGGTAATGCTGAGAATATGGGGTACACCATTAAGATCGATCACGGTGGCTGACATCAACCCATATCGGATATCACCGCCCTTCATTCGAAAAGCGGCTTCAAGGTTGGTGACTTCCCCGTCCTTTATCAATCCGGCCACCAGTCTTTGCCTGTCCTTGATATTTTCCCAGATATTATATTCTATTGAGGTGTTTCCGATGATGTCCTCTTCCGTATATCCCGTGATCCTGGTAAATCCCGGATTAATTGAGATATACTTGCCGTCTTCGAGGCGGTTGATGTTTACGGAATCCGGGCTGGTGTAAAAAGCCTTGCGGAATTTCTCTTCAGTCCTGGTTAACGCCTTTTCCGCCTGCTTGCGGTTGGTGATGTCACGAGAAATACCCTGGACCCCAAGAGTTTTTCCATACTTGTCCCGGTAAAATTGGGCATTGGTGGATACCCAGACCACGGCCCCGTCTTTCGCTCGCAAAGGAGCTTCAAACTCTTTAACTTCTCCTTTTTCCCGTAAAATCGAAAGAAATTGATCCCGCTCTTCAGGGTTTATATAGGACTCGATAAGTTTCTTCTTCCCGATGACTTCATCAGGGATATACCCCAATAGTCGTTCAATGGAGGGAGAGACGATGAGTAATAACCCTTCATTGTCTGTTCTGTAAAAGACGTCCATGATGCTTTCAAATATTCCCCGGTACTTCTCCTCGCTCTGGCGCAGTGCTTCCTCCGACTGGTTGCGCTCGGTGATGTCATACAACACCACCAGATGATTACCCTCAAATGATTTGGAAATCGAAGCGGCGCTGGCCAGCACTGTTTTGCTCGTTCCGTTTTTGCATCTCACGGTTAGTTCCATGGGCGAAAATGCTGCCCCAGTCCGTTTCGCATGCTCAAGCTCGGCTTGCCAGGTATCGGCTACCCATTGCCGATATTCAAGGTCGGGATAAGCATTAGGCCACCAGTGCGCGAGCGAGGGGATATCCTCCCGGGTATAGCCAAACGTTTGAACAAACGCCGGGTTCAAGAAGATAATGTTCTGCTGCTCATCATTCAACGCCATCGGCACCGGAGAAACGTTAATGATCGCTCGGAATCTTGTTTCGCTTATTATCAGCGCCTCCTCCGACTGCTTGCGATCTGATTCCGAGTGTTCCAGTTCCTGGATTCTCTGTTTCAAGACGGATAGCTCTTCGATCAGTTCAGGATTTGTCCTGGCGTGCTCATTCATCTGGTGCCCCCCTCTGTGTGACAAACGGTACCGGACGGAAACAAAAAAGGCGCAAGATTTGTTACGTGAATAAACCCTTCTGGAAGCTATAAGATACCCATTGCAATGTCAAAGGGAAAATAAACCGGCGGATGCTGCTTACCGTTTGAAATACCGTATTTTTGTCAAGGTTGACGGTTTGTACAGTACAAGGAAGGAACTCACGGGAAAAGTCATCTACGATATTTTCGCGTTCACGATGCGGAGAATCTTGGACCCTCTATCTACAACTATATCAACTGCACCGGCCTTCACATTTGCCTTTTCGAAGCCCTGCCTCCCCGTTCATTTGTGGCCGTGCCCTTGTTAACGGAAAGAACCCCGTTGACAAAAAGGTACTCCACTCCCGTTGAATACCGGTGAGGATTATTATAGGTTGCGTGGTCTCCAAGCTTTTCCAGGTTGATAAGCGCAATGTCCGCAAAATACCCCACGGCCAGCTTCCCCCTGTCTTTCAGCCGGAACTTTTCGGCAGGCAGGGAGGTCATGGCCCTGATGACGGCGGACAGGTCTAATGCCTTTTCATCAACTGTGAACTTCTTGATCATTCTTGGGTATGCGCCGTAGCACCGTGGATGCGGTTTCCCGACATCCTTGATGGTTGTCCATCCGTCCGAACTTACAAAGACAAAATCATTGCGCATAAGGAAGGCTCCTACGTTCCGTATGTCCTGGTCGTTCATGATGGCCTGCGGCGCATCATTTGAGCAGACCATGTCCACGTATATCTCTGAGGGTGTTTTTTTCTCCATATCAGCAATTTCTTTTATGGTTTTTGCTTCATAATGTGGCCTTTCCGGGTATATGATGATCATCGTCTTCTCCGGTCCAAGGTATGCAAATGTTTCTTCAACAGCCTTCTTTAGCTCGGCCCGGCCTTTTGCATTTTTGTATTCCTCCTTGATGCCTTTGTCTGTTTTATACTTGGCAGGGGTAAGCATGGTTATCCAGGTAACGCCGGCATCGTACGGGTAGGCATCGGCGGTAATGTCAACGCCTTCCGCCCGCGCCTTGGTGATCAATTCGATCATGGGCATTGCCGTCATGTTATTGATCGGTTGGTTGATCTGGATGTGCGAGATTTGAACCCGGACATTTGCTTTTTTGCCGACCTCTATCGCTTCATTCAGCGCTTCGATTACCCCGATCCGCCCGTCCTTATAAATATTCCCCGTCAGATCCCTGATATGAGAGGCATACACGCCGTTATATTTTTTGACTACTTTTGCCAGTTCAATCAGTTCTTCCGTGTCCGTGAGCGCACCAGGCGAATATTCCAGGCCATTGGACAGACCGACAGCACCCTTTTCCATTTCTTCGGAAACCCTTTTCTTCATGGCCTCAAGCTGCTGCGAGGTCAGCTTTAGCGGTTGATTATAGCCGAACAGTTCCTGCCTGATCGCCCCGTGCGGAGCCAGATGGTACACGTTGCTGCCGAATTTCACTTTAGTGAGGACGTCATAAAGCTCGTTGACATTTGTATAACCGAATCCGCAGTTTCCTGTAACAATGGTAGTTACACCCTGGTAAGCATAGCTGTGATTTCCAGCAAGGCTGAGTATTTTAGAGGCTGTAGCGACTACGTCCTTCCCGAAATGCTGGAAGGTGAGGTCGCCGTGATTGTGAACATCGATAAATCCAGGCGTTACGATTAAACCCGTGGCATCGATAATTTTTACAGCTTTCCCCAGGTTGCTGCCGACGGCGGCTATCCTGTCACCACGAATCCCGATGTCAGCAATGCGTGGCTTTGTCAAGGTGCCGTCGTAAATAGTGCCGTTCCGGATGATTCTATCATACCCACCATCCGAACCCGACCCATATGAGAGAAGCGGAGTGACCAAGCAGGCAGCTCCCATCATGCCGGTACCCTTCAAGAAATCCCGACGTGTAATCATCTTTTTTCCTCCCTCGAAATCCATGCTCGATTTATAACATCCCCCGGAACATGTAACAATTTTATTTCTCATTGCAGGGTCGTCTATATACTGGCTCAGATATCAATACTGTAGAGCAACTGACTGACCGGGAAGAGGTTGATTTTACAATTTATTGATAACTACTTGAAAGCTTTTCTATCTACTGAAAGCTCATTTCTATTGATAACAGGAAGTAGTGGATCTCCGCAGTTATCTAAAAAATAACCCTCCATAAATCGCATGTTTTAACCCGTTATCATCAAATATTATAAAATCAAGTGTACTGTTTTTACTGTGATATGTGAATCTGACCCCATATTCTTTCACAGGCCATGGAAAAATTTATATTGTGAACTGCCGGTCAACGGTCACCAATTATCCCACAAACTCCGTCATGTTCTCGCGATTGATCAGGCTGACCGGACATTCAGGGTAGGCCGCGCTGAATCCGGCCGGAACCTTCATCCGATTTTCACGCCACTTGATTTCATATCCCCGCAACTCACCGTTCAGTTCTTCCAGATAGTCAATCTCCTGTTTCTGATGACTGCGCCAGAAATAACTATTGGGAAACAATTGTTGATTGTGGTTCCTTTTCATCCGCTCGGCGATGACGAAATTCTCCCATAGGCCGCCGACGTCGCTTCGCAGGTCCGGTGGATTGAGATTGTTGATGACTGCATTGCGAATTCCTGTATCCACAAAATAGATTTTGCGGGATTTCTTCAGTTCATTCCGCAGATTTCTGCTGAACGACCTCAAACGGAAAATGATAAACGATTGTTCCAGTATTCGCAGATAACTCTCGATTGTCTTTTTATCCACGCCCACCTGCTGAGCAAGCTCATTATAGGAGACTTGATTGCCTATTTGCAATGCAACGGACTGCACCAGCCGCTCCAGCGCCTCGGTATTTCGTATCAGTTGGAATGCAAGAATATCCTTGTAGAGATAGCTTCTGGCAATTTCCCGCAACGCCGTTTCCGCCGCCTCCGGGGCGTTGATGATCTCGGGATAGAGACCGAAAATCATACAGCGTTCCACGATTCGCCTGACCTCCAGCGGTGAATATATCTGGCCAAGTTCTGTCAGTGAAAAAGGATAGAGCCTGAATTCCCGCTTTCTGCCGGTCAACGGTTCCTCTATCCGGCTGGAAAGCTCGAAGGCGGAAGAACCGGTGGCGATCACCTGGATATCCGGTGCCGTATCGGTCAAGAGCTTGATGGTGAGACCGATTGTGCCGACCCGTTGCGCCTCGTCAATCAACACCAACTTGTTGTTGCCGATCAGCATCTTCAGTTCCGTCGAGGTTTTGTCCGAAAGCGCCCGGCGGATGTCCGGCTCATCGCAGTTGAGGTAGATGGAGGGAACGGCAGCGTCCTGCTGAAGCGCCGTGATTAACGTGGTCTTGCCCACCTGTCTGGCGCCGTAGATGATGATCGCCTTCCCTTTGAACAGGGATTGCTCGATAGCCTCCTGAATGGTTCTTCTGATCATAACAATACCCACGTTTATTATAAATTGGTGATTACGTTCCCCATTATCTCAATTATTTGGGTATTGCAAGTGGTTTTTTCAGGCGGAAAAAGGGGAAAGATTTATATTGTGAACTGCCGGTCAACGGTTCCCCTGTCCGGCTGGAAAGCTCAAAGGCGGAAGAACCGGTGGCGATCATCTCCTTCGTGATCTTTCCCCTGTTCAGGAAAGTCCTGAGAACCTTATGCCGGAAGATGGCCTCCAGCTTTTTCAGCTCCAGGGGGGCGCTGGGGAAGAATTTGCCCTTGACAATGATAACGGATATCGTTATTATCAAAACATGATCACGTCATTCCGATGCAGGGAAACCGAGAGAATATTCAAGGGAAAGTTTTCCGCGACCCTGCCGCAGGCGATTCAGAAAGCGGCGGCCCGGAAATTGGAAATCATTGACGCAGCCAGGGATCTGGAAGATTTGAGGACACCGCCCGGCAATCGGCTTGAGGCGCTGTCAGGCGATAGACGGGGGCAGCACAGCATCCGCATCAACGAGCAGTGGCGCGT
>JAPLJQ010000108.1 GCA_026388495.1 Deltaproteobacteria bacterium
ATCCGCAATATGCAAAAAATCAGAGGATAATGAAGGCAGCCGAAAGGTTTTGCCTGCGTAATCAAATGAAAAGGCATTCCACGGGCTGAAGCTTGGGAATGCCAAACACCTGTGAATCGCAAAAACATCAACAGGAACATCCGACTAACATGAATAAAATTAAAAGGGCATTAATCAGCGTTACAGACAAAAAGGGCATCGTCGCGTTTGCCGGGGAATTGAAAAGCCTGAATGTGGAAATCCTGTCCAGCGGCGGAACTGCGGCCCAGCTAAGAAGTCATGGGATCGATATCACAGAGGTCTCCGATTACACCGGGTTTCCCGAGATGATGGACGGGCGGCTGAAGACGCTTCATCCGAAGATCCATGGGGGGCTCCTGGCCCTGCGGGATAACGACGCCCACATGAAAGCCGCAACAGAGCACCATATCGCCATGATCGATATGATCGTCATCAATCTGTACCGCTTCGAAGAAACGGTGGCAAAGGAAAACGCCTCCCTTGAAGAGGCCATCGAGAATATCGACATCGGCGGCCCCGCCATGCTCAGGGCGGCGGCGAAGAATTACCGGTATGTCACCGTTGTGACCGACCCCGGTGATTATCCCATCATCCTGAAAGAGATGAAGGACACGGGAGGCAGTATTCCCGGATCGACCAATTATATCCTCGCCAGAAAAGCCTTCCAACTGACGGCAAGATATGACGCAGCCATTTCAAACTACCTCGGGCATATCAATCCCGATGGAAGCAGCAAAACGTTCCCCGACACGTTTACCATTCAGTTCGACAAAGCGCAGGACCTACGTTACGGAGAAAACCCCCACCAACGCGCCGCGTTTTACAGGGAACAGGGTCCAACCCCCTCTGCCATATCCGGCGCCCACCAGCTTCAGGGAAAGGAGCTTTCCTACAACAATATCATGGACAGCGACGCAGCCTGGCAGATGGTAACCGATTTTGAACTGCCTGCGACGGTCATCATCAAGCATGCAAATCCCTGCGGTGCGGCAACTTCAGAAGATGACATCGCCGCGGCCTATCGGAGGGCCATGGAAACGGATCCCCTATCCGCCTTCGGAGGGATCGTTGCCATGAACCGACCTGTGGGCCGAAAGGCCGCCGAGGAATTGGCCGGGACCTTTTTGGAAGTGATCATTGCTCCGGGATTTGACGAAGAGGCAAAAGCCGTCTTAAGCGGCAAAAAGAATATCAGGCTCCTGGAGATCCCTTCCTCATCCGGCGCCAGGCCTTCTGGTTATGACTTCCGGCGGGTAGTGGGAGGACTTCTCGTCCAGGATAGAGACATTGATGAATTTGACATCCGAAAAGCCCGGATCGTAACAAAAAGGACGCCATCGGCAGAGGAATACCAGGCCCTCGATTTTGCCTGGAGGATTGTCAAACATGTCAAATCGAACGCCATCGTCATTGCCTCAAAGGATCAACTGGTCGGCGTGGGAGCGGGACAGATGAGCCGGGTTGATTCCGTAAGGATCGCCGCAATGAAGGCCATCATTCCCACGAAGGGTTGCGTTCTTGCGTCCGACGCCTTCTTTCCCTTCCGGGACGGCATAGACATGGCCGCGGAGGCAGGCGTCACATCCGTCATACAACCGGGAGGGTCCATCAGGGATGAAGAGGTCATCAAGGCGGCGGATGAACACGGCATGGCCATGGTCTTTACGGGTATCAGGCATTTCAAACACTAATACAGGCAAAAAACTCTAAACACTAAATTCGAAACCTTAAATAATATCAAAATCCGAATGTTTAAAATATTTAGCCCCTCGTAGTTGAGTTTTTCTTTTTTTATGATTTGAAAATTGTAATTTCGTGTTTGTTTAGGACTTCGATATTCGAATTCAGGATTTTACAGGATGGGGGATTAATCCAATATGACAGAACAAGTGAGACCAATCGTCAGCGTCGTTATGGGGAGCGACTCCGATTTCCCCATCATGAGTGAAACCATTGGGGAGCGACTCCGATTTCCCCATCATGATTGAAACCATTAAGAGCCTGGAAGATTTTGGAATTCCTCACGAGGTCTTTTTAACCTCAGCCCACCGTTCCCCGGAACGGACAACTTCCTTTGCAAAAGGAGCGGCAAAAAGAGGAATCAAGGTCATCATCGTGGGCGCAGGCGCCGCAGCCCATCTGGCCGGCGTGATTGCCTCCCAGTCCCTTCTTCCCGTCATCGGCATCCCCATCGATGCGACAGCCCTCGGTGGAATAGACGCCTTGCTCTCCATTGCACAGATGCCCGGCGGAGTTCCCGTCGCCACTATGGCCGTGGGCAAGGCGGGGGCAAAAAACGCCGCCTTACTCGCCATCCGGATACTGGCCGTGGAAGACGAAAGCCTTCAGAAAAAATTGCGGGCATTCATTCAGAAAATGGCACAAGACATTGAAAAAAAACAGGAAAACATGACATCATGCCGGAAATCCTGAAAATCTCACCTGAAAAACCGGAAGCTGCCCTGATAGCAAAAGCTGTTAAAACTCTAAAGACGGGGGGGGTCATTGCCTATCCCACAGAAACTTTTTACGGACTCGGGGTCGATGGGAGTAACGAATTGGCCATCGAAAAGATCTTCCGGATCAAAGGAAGAAATTTCAGAAATCCCATTTCCATCATTATCGGAGACAAAAATGATTTAAGCCCTTTAGTTGAAGAAATTTCCGAACACTCCCGGACACTTTTGCAGCATTTCTGGCCGGGGCCTCTGACCATCGTATTTGCGGCGTCATCGAACGTCTCTCCCCTTCTGACGGCTGGTACGGGCAAGATCGGCATCCGGGTCTCCAGCGATCCCATCGCAACCGCTCTTGCAAAAGCCCTGTCTCATCCCATCACCGCCACCAGTGCCAACCGGTCGGGTGAAACGGAATGCACCACGGCCGCCGCAGTGATTCAATGTATCGGGCACGACATTGACATGGTCATCGACGGGGGAACAACACCGGGGATTGCGGGATCGACGATCATCGATGTCGTCGCCTTCCCTCCCGTCATTCTGCGGGAGGGTATTATTCCGACCTCCCTGATTCATTCATTTCTATAGAGCTTTTAAAATGTCCTTTTTTGTCATTCCGGACTTGATCCGGAATCCATAAGCCGTTGAATGCACTGGATTCCCCTTTGCACGGGACTGACAATTTGGAAAAACTCAAAGGTCTCTTCTATATGCATAGCGTGTGTATTTGAGGGCAAAAGACATGCCGCCTCTGTGTCACAGAACCCTGAAACGAGGAGAAGAAATCGAACTGACGATTGACGCCGTGGCGTTCGGCGGATCAGGAATCGGCCGCTATGGGAAGATGGTCGTCTTCGTCCCTTATACGGTGGACGGGGACAGGGTATCCGTCGAAATCGTCGATGTGAAGAAGCGCTTCGCCACCGCCGGGGTGAAATCCGTCCATAAGCCTTCGCCCTTCCGCGCCACACCGCGTTGCGTAGCCTACACCCGCTGCGGGGCCTGCTCGTATCAGCACATTGCCTATGGTTATCAGCTCATCATCAAGAACCGCCAGGTCCGGGACGCTTTGGAGCGGATCGGGCGGTTCGATAACATCCCCTTAAAAGACACGATCCCCTCGCCGGAGCATTACGGGTATCGAGGGAAGGCGGATGTACACGTCGCAACGGAAAAAGGACAGGTCCGGGCTGTCGGGTTCGCCGCCCGGGCGACCAATCATATCGTCGATCTTACGCGCTGTGAAATCGTTCATGAAAGCATCAACGAGGCCCTGTCTTTGCTGAGACAGGAAAGATCGCCTGGCGGCCGGCGGTCCCTTTGGTCCGCTCCGGCGGAAGAGGTCCCGGGCTCCCGCATTATCCGGAGGGTCAGAGACCGGGAAATGCTCGTTCCCCGGGACGGGTTTTTTCAGGCGAACCTCTATCTGACGGACGCACTGGTGAACGTTGTTGAGGAATTCTGTAACCTTTCGGGAAGCGAAACGGTTCTTGACGGCTACTGCGGCGCCGGTCTATTTTCCCTCTTTTTAGCCCCCCGCTGCGGCCGGCTTTATGGCATCGAGGCAGAGGGCGACGCGGTTCGCTGTGCCGAAGAAAACCTGAACCGGGCAGGCATCACTACAGCGGTTTTTTACGCCGGCGACATGGCCCGCGTCCTACGGGAGCGGTTCATTCGGAAAAATCTTTCCATGGATGTGGCCCTGGTCGATCCGCCGAGGGTCGGCCTGGGACCGGATGTGCTTGCCGCCCTCGGCGACTTGAATCCTCCGAAGATCGTTTACGTTTCCTGCAACCCCGCCACCCTGGGCCGAGACCTGCGGGCTCTGGCCGATTTCGGCTACGGGATAAGGCGGGTTCAGCCCCTGGACATGTTCCCCCAGACGAGCCACATTGAGACGGTCGTCATTCTCAAGAGGTAATCCTGGCTGCTTCGTACTGAGTTAAACTTAGAGCTTATCCGTAAATAATCCTTACCGGCTCGCATCCCATCTTCACGCCATCTTTTCCCGTTTCTCAATCGCAAACTCCTCGACGTAGCGCTGCTACGCCTGCGGTTTTATTCAATCGAACCAGAAAAATCCAACGCAAATCTGGGCGCGATCTCTGGCAACGCTATTTACGGACAAGCACTAAGAAACTGGAAGAGAACAGACATGGTGAGGAGGCGCTGCTCCGGTCATGAAAACACAGCCGTTTCGTGAATGTTATTTTAAGACGTAAACTGTCTGTTTTTATGAAGTATTTACGGGAGCAGTCGTTCCGCCCCTGAAGGCACAACAAATGTTTTCACAACCCCTGTAGGTTCACGGGTAAAGACTATCATAAAGGGAATCTGACCCTTCGGGGCAATCCGGTCATTGGAAACATCGCTTCCCTGGGGATTTGAAAGCTCCTTCTGAAGCTGATCTTCCGTCATGGCCGCCAGTTCATCAGCTGTCAGAAGATTGCCGCAGTAAGATTCCCGTTCACCCAGTAAAACGCCCCCATCGCCGACGACCTCCCCCCTGACTCTGATTCTGGTCATGGGGTGCGCCGCCTGATTGACAGCGGTCCCCTCAACAACCCGGATGATGCCAAGAGACGCGTTGACGACCACGCGCTGACGAATATCCGTGAGATCGACCTGGGCGGGGCCGACTTCGTCGCCCTTCAGGTTCGCACCGCGGATATTATCAATCACCGATGATATGCTTAAAGAGGCAACGTTTGCGGCGCGGCTGCCCATTTCCGAAAAAAACCATAAGTAAATGCCACCAAGGAGAAGAACGATAAGCAGATATAGCCATTGCTTTCCCCGGGATCGGGCAGGTTTCTCTTCAACCTCCGCCTCATCGTCCTCTTCCTCGTGATCTATTTTCATGTCCTTGGCTTTATCACCTGCGGGATAATGTTTGTCCGTCTCGCCGGGCTCCTTTTCAATGGCTGCAATTTGCGGTTCCCGCTGCATTTCAGCCTCCATGACGTTTTCAAAGCGTTCCGTTTCCGGAGGAAGGAGTGTCTCCGGCAGTGAAAAAGTCTGCCTGAGATCATCGTCCAACGCTACCCGCTTTTCTTCCCGGTACTGAACCGGAACATCTGCCATGCCCGTTTCTATGCTTCTTTGAGATATGCCTGCATCTGTGAGCGGCTTATCAAGAAAAAATATATTTTTACACCGGCTGCACCGAACCCATGCCCCAACACCCTCTACCATGGAGTCATCAAACATGAATTTTGTTTCACACTTTTTACACCGGACAATCATTTTCACCCTCCTTCATGAACCGGGAATTCTTACCTATTCTTCGATGACACAGACGTCTCGCAGGAAGCGAAACTTCTCATTAAAATCAAGACCGTATCCCACGACAAAGCGATCCTCGATATGAAAGCCCACATAATCGGCTTCAAACGGGACTTTTCTTCTTTCCCTCTTATCCAGGAAAACGCAGACCCTCAGTGTACGCGGCTCTCTCTTTCTGAGCATGTCGATAAAAAAAGACAACGTCAGTCCTGTATCGACGATGTCTTCCACCACCAGAATGTCCCGACCTTTTATAGTGGTCTCAATGTCTTTTGTGACGACGATTTTTCCAGAACTTTCCGTTTGAGATCCGTAACTTGCCAGTCGGGCAAAATCAACGGTACATGGAATCCGAAGAGCCCTTATCAAATCGGCCATGAAGACAAATGCTCCCTTGAGAATGCCGACAACGATGAGATCTTGCCCCTGATAATCACGGGAAATCACATCGGCCAGTTCCTCCACCCTTCTGTCTATGACCGCTTTTGTAAAGAGGACTTCCATTTTTACATTTTCCACGGGATACCCCCCTTCAAAGACCCTTCAAACCCCTCGCGCCCCGTGGGGCGGAGGATTTACCCGCATCAGGCAGGCACAGTCGAGATGGTTGCTACAGAGAATGGCAAATCATTTTTTGCCCCTATATATGAGGAATACTATTGCAGGTCAAGCACAAAGATGATAAGAGGCACTGTCTTCTACCCTGCGGGAAAAACGTCTTATGAAAATGGCTATTGCATATGGAACTTGTTGAAAAGATCATTCTTCCCAACCATTTGACCGTGGAAGTGAGGGATAAATCGCGTCTCATCGCCGCCGACACGATGAAAGTGGAACTTTATATCAGCATGAAGGTTGACCTCGACCCATCCTATTTCATCAAGCATGAACACTACAACATGGTTAAGAAGGTTTTCGGACCGCAGATTGTCTTCGAACACACGATGGAAAGAGCCTTTGTGAAAAACAGTGAAAAGGAGGCCACCTTTCAGACGCTTTTGGAGTCATTCAAAAAAGACACACTCCCCTACCTTTCCAAACCGGCATTTCCGCGCAGTTTTGCCCTGTCCAGGTACTGGGATATTGAAAAAAACCGTTATAAATATCAATCGTTCTTTCAAGACTGTGATTCCTGAATTGCAGAAACTCCCCGCCCAAAGGCAGGATTTCCCGGAAAAGAATATTTTTTATACGATGCGGTACGGGCTGGACGCATTTCCCTTCAGGGATTTTTTTCACCGACGGCAATAAATTATATTGACAAATGATCAAATTTTTATATAAAGTGCGCGACAAATTTCTTTCTACAGGATTCTAAATAATGTATGCAGTTATAAAAACAGGCGGAAAACAGCACAAGGTTTCCGAAGGCGATGTCCTTTCTGTTGAAAAAATCAACGGGAACAAAGGAGATACAGTGTCATTCGATGAAGTATTAATGGTCGCCAAGGACGGAAAAATCAATGTAGGAACTCCCTATCTGGACGGCGTGAAAGTCGTCGGTGAGATTATGGAACAGACCAAAGATCGCAAGATCACGGTGTTCAAGATGAAAAGAAGAAAAGGGTTTCATAAGAAAACAGGACATCGCCAGAAATTAACACGGATGAAGATAAGGGAAATATCCATTTAAGCGGAGGAATGTATGGCACATAAGAAGGGACAGGGTAGTACCCGCAATGGAAGAGACAGCAACGCTCAGAGGCGGGGCGTCAAGGTGTACGGCGGCCAGAAGATCAACGCCGGTTCCATCATCGTCCGTCAGGTCGGGACGAAGATCCATCCCGGCAACAATGTTGGCCTTGGAAAAGATTACACCATTTTCTCCAGAATCGATGGTATCGTGAAATACGAAAGGCTGGATAAAAAAAGAAAGAAAGTTAGCGTTTACGCTGCATAGCCGGCTTTTTAAATAATGAGGAGGCATTTAAGAAAATGGACGAGCGTGAAACTGGTGTTGTTAAATGGTTCAACGACAAAAAGGGTTATGGGTTTATTTCTCGTGAATCAGGGGAAGATGTTTTCGTACATTATTCATCCATTACTGGAGAAGGATTTCGCAGCTTAGCGGAGGGGGATCGTGTCGAGTTCTCGGTCAAGCAGGATCAGAAGGGTCAGGCGGCCGTGGATGTGAGTAAAATTTAGCGTTGCGGGAACGCTCCGAAGGAGCGGTTATGAATTGCTGACATCAAACATGTGAGTTCCCGTTTCATAGCGAGAAAAGAAAGAAAGGCACTTTTAGACAAAGTGCCTTTTGTTTTATTAACAAACGGAACATGTTGCTTTTTTACCATCCCGATACTACAATTAACAAATAAGAGACGGCAGGACCAACATATGAAGTTCATCGACGAAGTCAAGATATTCGTAAAGGCTGGAGATGGTGGAAAAGGCTGCGTCAGCTTCAGGCGGGAAAAATTTGTTCCCCGCGGCGGCCCGGATGGTGGAGACGGCGGAAAGGGAGGAGACGTGATCGTCCGCACTTTGATCAGCCATCGCACCCTTCTTGATCTACAATACAGGCAGCATCATGTGGCAAAGCACGGCGGACATGGAAAAGGAAGTAACAAAACCGGCAGGAATTCCAAAGACGTTGAAATATCTGTTCCCGTGGGTACACTTATTCTTGATGCAGACACAGGAGAGCTCCTGGCCGATTTGACGACCAACGGACAATCGTTCGTCGTTGCCAGAGGAGGGATCGGGGGGAGGGGAAATGCCAGGTTTGCCACATCAACCCGTCAGGCTCCCCGCTATGCCCAGGATGGCATAAAAGGAGAAGAACGCCGGATTCGACTTGAACTCAAGCTTTTAGCAGACGTGGGCATCATCGGGCTTCCCAATGTTGGAAAATCTACATTCATATCGAAAGTTTCTGCGGCACGACCCAAAATAGCCGATTATCCGTTCACCACACTCGTACCCAATCTTGGTGTCGTCAAATACGGAAATTTCGAAACCTTTGTCATCGCAGACATACCGGGACTGATCGAAGGGGCCCATGAGGGTATGGGCATGGGAATTCGATTCCTCCGCCATATCGAAAGAACAACCGTCCTGCTTCACATTCTGGACACATCAAGAGAATCCTTTGAGAATGCCTGGCACGATTATGAAACGATTAATCGTGAACTCGCATTTTTCAGCCCGAAACTTATAGAAAAGCCTCAGGTTGTCGCGATCAACAAAATCGACCTTCCCCTCACCAGGGAAAGGATGAAAAAGGCTGTTGACATCTTTGAAAACAATGGCGTAAAAGTATGGTGTTTTTCCGCCGCAACGGGAGAAGGCGTTCAGGCCGTGATTTACGAAATAGCAAAAAAACTAAGCGTGAAATAGACAAATCATTATTATGACCAGAAAAGAAATATTGGCAGGTGCAAAGAGGGTCCTCATTAAAATCGGCAGCGCCGTTCTGAGCGGCGAAAATGGCCTGGATCTTCAAATCATCGAGCAACTCGTGGATGAAATGGCGCAACTGAAAAAGAAAGGGTATCAGATTGTGATCGTCACCTCCGGCGCCATTGCTTCCGGCAAACACAGGATGGGAATCTCAGGCAAGTTGAAAAGTATGCCGCAGAAGCAGGCCGCAGCAGCGATCGGCCAGGGAAGGCTCATGAGGGTGTACTCCAACGCGTTCGGGAAATACGGCCTTTATGTTGCCCAGATTCTTTTGACTATGAGCGATCTGACGGATCGAAAGCGCTTCCTGAATATCCGTAACACCCTCTCCACGCTCATCGAATGGGGGGTTATCGCCGTTATAAATGAAAATGACAGCGTCGCCGTCGATGAAATCAAATTCGGGGATAACGATCATCTTGCCGCCATGATCACCAATACCATAGAGGCCCATCTGCTCATTAATTTAACCAGTACGGAAGGTCTTTACGACAGAAATCCATCGGGATCAAAGAAGGCGAAACTCATCTCTCTGGTGAAGGAGTTCACGAAAGAAATCGAATCAGCCGCTACGGAAGAAACGACGCCGATCGGAATGGGAGGCATGAAAAGCAAGGTTCTGGCGGCCAAGAAAGTGACGGCATTCGGCATACCCTGCATTATAGCCCCCGGTAGAAGAAAGGGGGTCCTCCACGACATCTTTGCAGGGAAAGAGATAGGAACCCTGTTTTTACCCACAAGCGAACATTTGAGCAGCAGAAAACACTGGATTGCCTTTACCCTGAGGTCACGGGGCAAATTAATCATCGATGAAGGCGCAAAGAAGGCTCTCCTTGAGGAAGGGAAAAGCCTTCTGCCATCGGGGGTTGTCGGGGTCGAGGGGGATTTCGCAATTGGAGATCCCGTTACCTGCGTCGATATGGAAGGAATCACCGTAGCCAAAGGGCTGGCTAATTACGGTGCGCCGGAAATTCGCAAAATCATGGGGGTAAAGTCTTCCAGAATTGAACAGATCCTGGGATATAAGGACTATGATGAGATCATTCACCGGGACAACCTGGCGATAACCAGGGAAAGTATAAAACCATAGACAACCGCACAAATGCTCCATTTCATAAATACGCATAAGTACCATGTAACACTTACAACTTCGGATCAACCACCTTCAACGCCATGGACGTCACACAGAGAAAAATCAATTTACTGGACCTTCCAACCCTTTCGCCGGAGGAAAAGTCGAATTTCATCATCGCCCTGCAAAACATGAAACGGGCCATCGAGGCCGTACTGGCCGAGGCAATGCAACCCGCGACGGAAGAGCCAAAACCGAGCAAAAATTTAGCATGAAAATGATCGGTGCTGTCGTTAGATCGTTAATTGTATAATATACTTAAGTCAGTTCTGTGCACAGAACTGCCCTTTAATTTTGGAATGTTTTCCTTTCAAGAAAAAAGAAGTTGTATTATTTTGATACTCAAAATACCGGAAAAATGGGAGTTGTATATTAATAGTACGGCCGCGCTGCGCGCGACCGTACGGCGAAATGTTAAACTGTAAGTCATTCCGAAAAGGACAAGCAACCTCAAGTAGTGCGGAGGGCTTTTGATGTACCAATTACTATCGGTCCTAAGCGTAAACTTCCCCTTCAAGGGACGGATATACCCCTTGATACAGTACATAAAATTATCGTTGGTGAAACAAAAGTATATATTTTGGCTCAAGTCGAGTACATTGACGACTTCTTTCCAAAGAAAACCCGTATAACTAAAATGAGTGGAGATTGAACGCTGACGTCCATATGGGTTATCGCTTCAGCTTTACCCCCGATAATAATTGCAATGACGAGGATTGCAAGTAGAAGCACAATTCCAACTACCTTAAAATGGGACATTCCTCGGAATGTCAACCGAAAATTGACCATCTGTGATAACCGAATGTTGACCACCCTGAGCAATATTTAAAGTTCGAGATGACGAGGGTTAATCATCTCACCCCTTCTTTCACCGGTTCCCTTGACCGGTCTTATTCGTACC
>JAPLJQ010000148.1 GCA_026388495.1 Deltaproteobacteria bacterium
ACAGATCTTATGGCAATAACATTTATGATAAAGACTGCTAAACGAGCGGTCTTCCACCGTTGAGTTTCTCATAAATCCGGATGTATTCTGCGATCATGTTTCCAAGGTCGTATTTTTCTCTGGCTTCCCTCATGATCCGTTTCAGTTGTTTTTCTTTTATTTTCGGTGATCTCCTGTGAAAGGCAAGACTCTTTCCCAGACCGTACCATAATCCCCCTGCATCGTAATCCCTGAAGAGAAAACCGTTTCCCACATCCGGAGTCGCCCCGTATTTTTTCAACCTGAGTTCCCTGATTTTATCGTGAAATCCTCCCGTGTCGCGGTTGGTAGCCGTTGCACCGAATAAATTGCCCACCTGATCGATCTGACCGCAAGGCTCATAAATGGATGCGCCAAAGACATCACTTGCAGCGGCGTAACCCAACATGCAGAGAGCATCACTGTATGGATGATAAGCGATCCTTCCATTTGACGCACAGGCGATCCGTCCCAGCGTCTCCGCGTGTTTCCTGTCATTTCCGATACCGTCGGCCACGATGGCGATCTGCGCGTCATGATGGGAATTTACGAAATGCCAGGCAAAGGCCTCAAGGAGTTCAACCCCTTTCTGTGAAGGATCCAGCCTTGACGGCCAGAAAAACAGAATGGCATTGGGATCGATATTGAGTCCCGTTCTTTTTTGAAATTCCACGAGATTTTCTTTTTTCGCGTCAATGACTGGATCGTCGGGACCAAATTTTCTTATGCAGAAGTCACAGCGCTCCGGATACATGTTTGAAGATGGTGCGTTCATGATTGCCCACGCCAGACCATGATAATACTTGGCTTTCACCTCATTGCGTACGCTTGTAGGAACAATGGGCCTGTCATGAAAATAATCTTCCACAACTTCCATGAGAAATTTTTTCCCCACGAAATTTACAATGGTGGCATTCTTGATTGCCGTGGCCTGACAATCCACAGCCATTTTTCCGTGGTAATCGGAGATGTAGAGGTTTTCTGAAATTTTGTTAATATCAATCCCACCAAGATATTCGAGAGGCAGATCCGCAGTAAAAACATTGTGCACCGTATGGAGGACGGGTATGCCCGTTGATCTGGCATAGGCCGTTATGGCGCCGCCCGCCATCCAGTCATGGCTGTGAATAATCAGTCTCCCTTCATGCCTGCCGCGGACCTCTTTGATGATATTGTTTACAATCTCTTTTTGAAATTCTGCGGCTGTCAGCAAAGGGTCCCCTGCATAAGCGCTAAGATTGTCAGCAAAGATTGCCGAACTGACGAGATGGATTTTTTCGGGATCAATATTGTATCTGATTTCCCGCCACTGATGCTCGCTCAGCTGCATTTCGCGCTGAAAACGTTTTTTTAAGTTTAGTGTAACCAGGTGAACATCTATCCCTCTTTCAGACAGCCCTTCACATAAGGCGGAAATAACCTCCCCCTGTCCGCCGCTCTTGCCCGATATGTATCTGGCAAGAGCCCCCATATCTTCGGGCAGTCTCCCCGTTTCCGGCGTAATCATCAGGACAGCAGTTCTTTTTTTACCCTTTATAATTTCAAAACGTCTGATGTGCGATTCAAGGTCGTCTATTTTTCTTGTCAACACATGGGTCGGCTGTGCAATGGAGCCTCCGTATGGATTGAAATAGGCGTGGACAGCGTGGTCTTCACCGATTCGTTCGTGAAGAAAATAAATATGATCCGACGTGGTCAGATGCCTCCATTGCGTGAAGAGTTCCATGCCGGACCTGCGGGCATCCTTTTCCATGCTTTCAATGTCTTTGAATAACTCGTATTGCGTCAGGTTCCCCAGCCATCCGAAGGTGTCTCTTCCGGCATCCGCCCAGGAAGAAGTGGCCAGTCCGTGTATGTCCAAGGCCGGGCAGTCGGCATCCCTGAAGCTTTCCGCAATTTCCGAAGGATTCGATATGACAATGTTGGAATGTTTTGAAAGGGATTCAGGCAAACCCCGCCAAAAATCGAAGATACCCTTGTCTTCCCAGATGTGTTCTCCGATATGCTCATAATCGTAACCGAGGAGTACCGCCTCTCCGTCGATTCTGGCAATGTATGCGGCATACTGATCGGGTGTAATCGGATCGTTGGGAAATCTGAATGCAACATCATCACTCAGTTCCCTGTTTCGTGGAATCACAATCAGGTTACTCCCTCTTGACCGAAAGACGGCATTTGGAGATATGGGATGATCGCTTCCCGTGTACATATCCTCCCTTCGTTCGCATAGAATGGCAGCATAACCCATATCGGCGACAACGTCTGCGATGTGATTGTTGTACATGAGCTCGGTGTTGCGGAAGGACGTCGGAAACGCTCCGAATAAAATTCTCATTTTTTCACGGTGCAGGGAGACCTGATTCCGGAATTCCTGTTTCCCCGGATCTTTAAAAAGGCTGGTGAGAGAATGATAGTATGTCTCGTCAAGAAACTCGACCTGATTATTTTCCATCCCGGCTGCATAAAGTTCCTGCAATGCCATGATGACGGCGGGCTGGTAGAGCTGCGCCTGCTCCAGGAAAGTGCCGGACATGCTGAGGGTGATTTTAAATTCAGGGTAGGACGAAACAAGCTCGGTGAACATGTTCGTTGCGGGAAGATAACATTTTTCAGAGACCTTTATGAAAACGTCCCGGTTTTTCTCATCCCACAGGAACTTATCTCTTTCCGGATGGAGCCGAAGCGGCTGATGAAGCTGGAAATAAAATGTAACCAGCGGCATCTTAAAAACTCCTCTCTTTTATAATAATATCAGAAAGCTCGCATAGCAGTTCGGTGATACTATATAACATTTTATGACGGCTGTAAACGTGGAGTATTATATTACTCCGGCAACATTTGATATATTTGATTGCCGCAGTAATAGCCTTCATTTCGTTACAACAGTATCGAAAATAAATATGGAATAATGTTATACGTATCGAAGATGAAAGTCAAAGTTATTATTGAAAATATACCGATAATGTGTTTATTGGCATATGATGCATGACAGCTTCGCGGGAAGACAATACAAACAAAGCGATTTTGTAAAAAAATTCATGATGATACTTTTTGCGAGATCCTGAAGTATGACGCATTCGTAAAAAGTCATGTTTCGTCTCTATTTGTCATTCCCGCGAAAGCGGGAATCCAGTTATTTAAGCATGTTATGGATTCCTGCCTGTGCGGGAATGACAGGTTGGGGAACTTTTTACGAGATCGTGAAGTATAATGCGTATAGAATAATTTTACGCAGGAATGGTGAGAATCGACCTGCGTGGCCGGCTGATAGATATGGTTAACAATCGACTGATTATACGAAAAAAATCAATGGGCGCCGATGAGAGAAAGTCCTCTCGGATTGCCCGTATTCCGCAAGTTACCTATCCCGAGGCCCTTCCCATTACAGCGAAAAAAGATGACATCGTCAGGGCCATAAAGAGTAACAGGGTGGTCGTCATCACCGGGGAGACAGGTTCCGGTAAAACGACGCAGATCCCCAAGATGTGTCTCGAAGCCGGAAGGGGGATTTCCGGCGTCATTGGCTGCACCCAGCCGAGAAGGGTTGCCGCCGTAACCGTAGCCCACAGGATCGCCGAAGAAATCGGCGAAGAGATCGGCCGTTCCGTGGGGTATCAAATCCGTTTTGAAGACCGATCGGGACGGAATAATTACATCAAAATCATGACGGACGGGATTCTTCTGAACGAAGCACAGAACGATCCGTATCTGCGCCGGTACGACACCATCATCGTTGATGAAGCCCACGAAAGAAGTTTGAACATCGATTTTGTCCTGGGCGTTCTAAAGACACTCCTTGGGAAAAGGAGAGACCTCAAGGTCATCATCACGTCTGCCACCATCGATACGGAAAAGTTTTCACGTGTCTTTAACGCTCCCATCATTGAAGTATCAGGCCGTATGTATCCCGTAGAAGTGCGCTACAGGCCTCTCGATCATGAACTTGAGGAATCGGGTGATGTCACGTATGTTGATGCGGCAATCAACGCTGTGGAACGTCTCATGGCGGAAAGATATGGCGGCGATATCCTTATATTCTTGCCAACGGAGCGGGATATCCGGGAAATATGTGAACTCATTGAAACAAAGCTGGATTACGAGGCGACCATCCTTCCCCTGTTTGCCCGCCTTCCATGGACGGAGCAGCGCCGTGTCTTTCAGCCATCTTCCTCAAGAAAGATCGTTGTGGCAACCAATGTGGCCGAAACTTCTATTACCATTCCAGGGATCAGGTATGTCATCGATACGGGGCTGGCGCGGATCTCACAGTATAACCCACGTTCCCGGACGACAAGCCTGCCCATCAGGCCAATATCGAAAAGCAGTGCGGATCAAAGGAAAGGAAGATGCGGCCGGGTGCAAAACGGGACATGTATCCGTCTGTTCGATAAAGACGATTATGAGGATCGTCCCCTGTTTACGGAGCCCGAAATTCTCAGATCGAACCTGGCTGAGGTTATCCTCAGAATGCTTTTCCTCAGATTGGGAGACATTTCATCATTTCCGTTCATTGATCCACCGCAGCCGAAAAATATCCGGGATGGTATTGAAATCCTCAGGGAGCTTGGGGCGATTGAAACAGTGGAGAATGATACAGCACCAGGCGACGATCAGCAGTATACACTGACGGGAAGAGGCAGGATGATGGCTCGCCTTCCCATCGATCCCCGGATCTCCCGGATGATCATGGAGGCTGAAAAAGAAGAATGCCTGGAGGAAATTCTGATCATTGCTTCTGCGCTCAGCATTCAGGATCCGCGTGAACGGCCTGTGGAATTCGAAAAGAAGGCTGATAAAATCCACGCCGGTTTTACCGATCCATCTTCCGATTTCATAAGCCTTCTTCGCATCTGGAATCAATATCACAGCCTGATGCACACCGCGAAAAGCAAAAACAGGATGAAGAAATTCTGCCGGGAGCACTATCTCTCTTTCCGAAGGATGAGGGAGTGGATTGATGTTTATGACCAGCTCAAATCTATACTGGATGAACAAGGGTGGCAAATAAAAAAGAGACAGGATTTTGATGATAAAACCATCTACGAAGGTATCCATAAATCAATCCTCAGCGGCTATCTCTCCAATATTGCAACCAAAAAGGAAAAGAATATTTATACAGCCACAAAAGGGAAAGAAGTGATGATTTTTCCCGGTTCCGGTCTTTTCAAGAAAGGCGGAAGCTGGATTGTTGCTGCCGAAATGATAGAGACCTCCCGGTTGTTCGCCCGTATGGCAGCCAATATCAAAAGCGAGTGGCTTGAAGAACTGGGAGGAGGCCTGTGCCGGTCAACCTATTCCGAACCGCACTGGAGACGTGATCGCGGCGAAGTTGTGGCCTACGAGCAGGTCAGCCTGTTCGGCCTGGTGATTGTGCCGAAAAGGGCGGTTTCCTATGGCAGGATAAAGCCCGATGAAGCCTCTGAAATCTTTATCCGGAGCGCTCTCATTGAGGGAGATGTGAAAAAGCCCCTGCCCTTTTTGATTTACAATCAGGATGTCATTGAGAGAATTTCAAATATGGAGGATAAAATCAGGAGGCGTAATCTCCTCGCCTGCGAAGATGAACTCGCCAGGTTTTACCAGGAACGACTTCCTTGCATCTATGACGTGAGAACCCTTCAGAAGACGATTAAAGGGAAAGGAGGGGATGATTTTCTCCGGATGAAGGAAGATGATATCCTGCAACATTTTCCCGCTGAGGATGAAATTTCCCTTTATCCCGACGAGGTTGTTTTCGGGAGTCATCGATTTTCATGCAATTATCGATTCGATCCTGGTAAACCGGATGATGGGGTCACCTTAAGGGTGCCGGTTCACATGATTTCCACCCTGTCCGGAAAATCTTCGGACTGGCTGATACCCGGTCTGCTGAAAGATAAAATCATGGCTTTGCTAAAGGGGCTTCCCAAAGAATTCAGGAAGAAGCTTCAGCCGCTTTCACATACCTGTGATATTGTTATGAAAGATATGTATAAAAGGGATGATTATTTTCTCTCTGCCCTGGGGGAGGTCATACACAAAAGATTTGGTGTGGACATTCCGGCCTCTTCATGGAGCTATGATGCCGTTCCCGATCATCTGAAGATTCGCTACGCCGTTGTGGATGAAAAAGGAGAAGAAATCACATCAGGAAGGGACATCACGGTACTTCAAAAAGATATTGTGTTGGAAATGGCTTCAAATGCGTTTATCAGATCGCAACAGATGTGGGTAAAAACCGGTTTAAAGGAATGGATTTTTGGTGATCTCCCCGAAGTGATTTCCCTTGGCAATGATAATAATCCTGAAGGCTTTGCATATCCGGCTCTGGAAGCGGCAGACGGGTGCGTTAACCTTCGGTTATTTAATAACAAGTGGGACGCCGATACATCTCACCGCAAAGGGGTGATGGAACTCTATTCGATATTCTTCATAAATGACTTAAGGTATTTAAGAAAAGCCATTGTGTTGAAAGGTGATTTAAAACAATTGATGGACGATGTTGGACTTACGAAAATCCTTGAAAAAGCTATTTATGAAAAAGTTTTGTACGATCTGTTCCATCATCCTGTCAGAACCCGCGAGGCGTTTGAACGCCATGCCGGAGAGGTTGCTTCAAAAATTCTGCCTGCCGGCCAGGAGGTTTTGAAAAAAGTCAAGCCGCTGATCAGGGCCTATTACGACATCATTGTGAAGCTCCGGTCTCTTGAAACGTCAAGC
>JAPLJQ010000321.1 GCA_026388495.1 Deltaproteobacteria bacterium
GCGCCAGGGCGTTTCTGGAAGAACGCCTGTGCCTGCTGGGAAACCTGAGGCTCATGGAAAGAGAGGGGATAAACCCGGGAAATCTTTCGGAGGAAGCCGCAAAACTTACCGGTGAGGGGAAAACCTGCGTGTTTGTTGCCGCAGGGGATCGGGCGATTGGGATCATCGGTCTTGCGGATTTGTCCAGGAATTCAGCAGAGGATACCGTTGTCGCCCTGAAAAAAATGGGGCTTTCCGTCGCCATGATTACGGGAGACAATGTCAGCACAGCGAACGCCATCGGCAGCGCCCTCGGAATTGATCACATCATGGCGGAAGTGCTGCCGGGCGACAAGGCAGGAGAGATCAGGCGTCTCCAGGCAAAGGGGCAGGTCGTCGCCATGGTGGGAGACGGCATCAACGATGCACCGGCACTGACGGCTGCCGATATCGGCATCGCCATCGGGGCCGGTACGGATGTGGCGATTGAGGCGAGCGATATCACCCTCATGACGGACGATCTGCGAGCCATTCCGAGGGCCATCAGGCTTTCCTTTGAGACCATGAAGGTGATCCGGCAGAACCTCTTCTGGGCGTTTATCTATAACATTTTAGGCATCCCCGTCGCCGCAGGGGTGCTGTATCCCTTCTTCGGGATCCTCCTGAATCCCGAATTTGCCGCAGCCGCCATGGCACTCAGCTCCGTCTCCGTCGTCGGCAATTCCCTGCGCCTCCGGAGGGTGTGGAAAGCCTAACCCTCCGTCTCAAATTTTGATTTATCGGCGCCGCAGACGGGGCATGTCCAGTCCGCGGGGAGGTCTTCAAACGTCGTTCCGGGCTTGACCCCTGAATCGGGGTCTCCCTTCTCCGGGTCATAGGTATATCCGCACACGGAGCAGGTGTATTTCGCCGACTTTTCGACCTTTTCTTTTACGGGTTCCTGATAGGTGGGCGCTGTCTTGGGGGACTTGCCGCCCTTGACTTCATGGTAGAAGGCATAGGTCATGGGCTCTTCATCGCTCTTAAGGATGCCGCAATCCCGGACCTCGCCGACAAAAATCGTGTGGGTTCCGCAGTCAAGCTCCTTCATTACCTCTGTCTCGATGTAGGCGATGGTGTTGTCCAGGACTATCGGAGCTCCCGTTACACCCGTTTTGTAATTCATATTTTCGAATTTGTTGAAGTCCCTTCCGCTTTTGAAGCCGAAGTGCCCGATGAAGGTCATGGGGGTTGATCTGGATATGATGGAGACGGCAAATATCCTGCTTGACCGGATGAACTCATGGGTAAGATTCTGTTTGTTGATGCACACCGCAATCGTCGGCGGATCGGAGGTGACCTGAATGGCCGTGTTGGCAATCTGCCCGTTCAACTGACCGTTTTTCTTCGACGTAACCACATACAGACCATAACTCAATTTGAAAAATGCCGCCTTGTCCATGTTTTATCTCCTTTCAAAAATAGGGACAGCGCCCATTTTTATGGTACAAAGGTGCTATCTCTATTGTCTATTTTACTTCATACTTTCAACATGTCAAAAAATGGGCGCTGTCCCTATTTTTCTATTTTTACTATTTTTAGTAAACTGACTCTTTAATTTCCGGTGTGGCGTCCGGGTCGAAGGGGTTTGTCCTCATGGCAAAAGAAAAGAGATATGGATAATTCTCTTTCAGATGCTTCATATAGTCCAGCCATTCTGAAATCAGGAGGCTGTAGGCCCTCCTCATGTCATTGGCAAGATGCTTTTGATCCATTTCTGAAAGCTGCACAAGATCCGCCCGGGATTCCAACTCCTCGGTGAGGTGAAAAACGGCCATGAGAAGTTCCGTAAACGAATCGTGCTCAAGAAGGTTCTGATTTTCCAGAAGGCGGAGGAGGAATTCCCGCTTTCCGACGAGCAATTGTTTTAACGCCGGGACGTTGCTTCTCGCAATGTCGATATCATGCCGGTATTCTTTCAGGCTCTTGCTTACATCGAAAAACTGCACGGAGGTCCACCGGTCGGTAACAACGAGACTCTGTCGTATCCTTTCCGATTGAGGATCAAAGCTCGCGAAAATTTTCAGGAGAGCCTTCCCCTCTTCGCTGAAAAAAGAGCCGATGACCATGTTCAGTTTTTCCAGAAGAAGCCGCTTTTCCCTGATGGCCAGCACTTCATGAATAATCATGGTCACCAAAAGCACCTCGATAAATACAAAAGCGATATCGCCGATAAGATATAGGAAGATGTGATGGGCATCCCTGAAAATGATATAGTGGATGATATAAAAAATAGCAGATAACGCCACTAATGATACGCCCAGAATAATCTGCCATTTGATATGTTTCATGCTTACTCCCTCTCCCCAAAGATGCTTCTGCCGACCCTCACGATGGTCGCCCCTTCCTCGATGGCAACCTCGAAATCTCCGGACATGCCCATGGACAGCTCGACCATTTCCACTCCCGGGATTTGTTCCTCCATGACCCTGTCTCTCAAGGCCCTCAGGGTCGCGAAATACGGCCGCGCATCTTCAGGATCGTCAAACCAGGGGGGCATGGTCATGAGCCCCCGTATCGTGAGATGTTCGAGAGGGGCGATTTCTTTGATGAGTTGCATGGCCTCCTGGTGATGGACGCCGCTTTTTGTCTTTTCGCCGCTCGTGTTGACTTCGATGAGGATGTTCATCCGGCATCCCGTCATTCCCGCCCTTCTGTCGAGTTCCACCGCCAAGTCCATCCGGTCCACAGAGTGAATCATGTCGAACAGGCGGACGGCATATTTCGCCTTGTTGCCCTGCAGGTAGCCGATCATGTGCCATTCAATCGGCCTTCCCATCTTTTCGATCTTTCTTTTCGCCTCCTGGACGTAGCTTTCCCCGATGATATCCACTCCCGCATCGATAGCCGCCACGATACGGTCGTCATCGACCGTTTTGGTCACCGCCATGAGCCGGATATTGGAGACGTTTCGGCCGGACCTTAACGCCGCCTCGGCGATTCGATTCCTGATTCTCTCAATGTTGGTCCTGACGGTTGACTCCATCATTTTTCGAAACCTTAGAACTTCATTTCGTGCATTCTGTGTCATATCGACCAAAGGGAGATATCTTTTACCGTCTCATATCCATTAAGATTTCTCACTTCGTTCGAAATGACAAAGAGCTCATTGTGCAAAGGTTTAAATACTTAACCGAATTTATGAACCACTGTATTTAGAAATTTTCCAAATGGTCATTATTACTAAAAGTTCCCCCTCCCCGCATCCCGCTCCCTCCTGTTTTATAACTTATCCTTCAAGAGAATCTCAAAGCCCCGACCCGTTTCAGCACATCCACTACCTCGCACAGGGGGAGCCCCATGACGTTTGTATAGGAACCGCAAATCTCCCGGATGAAAAAGGCCCCCATCCCCTGTACCGCGTAGCCTCCCGCCTTGTCGTAGGGTTCTTCCAGCGCGACGTACCAGGACATTTCATCTTCCGGTATAAGCCTGAATCGGACAGAAGAATCGACGGCCTCGCTGATGACAATATCCGCACTTTTTTTCATGAGGGTGAAGCCGGTATAAACCGTGTGGGTCTGACCGCTCAGCTTTCCGAGCATCTCTTTCGCCTCTTCCGGTGTCCGGGGTTTGCCAAGGACCTCGCCATTGATGGCGACAATGGTGTCCGCCCCCATCACCCAGGCATTCGGGTGATGGATTGAGACGCTCTGTGCTTTTTTCTCGGATAATCTGAGGACGTGCTCTTTGGGGGTTTCGCTCTCAAGAAATGTTTCATCCACATTGCCCGGGATGATATCAAATTGAAGACCCATGAGCGTCAGAAGTTCAATCCGGCGGGGAGATGCGGAGGCCAATATGAATTTCCCCGACATGGTGATATCAATCACGATATTTCCTTATAAAAAATCCTTCATGTTTTTTTCTTCCAGGATTTCCACCACCTTTTTCACATCCTGGGAACGGCCTCTCCGGCAGACCAAAAGGGCGTCCCCGGTTTCCACGACGATCAGATCCTCCACGCCGACCAGAGCGACAAGCTTCCCGGAGCTGTGAATCAGGGAATTGGTGGTATTCAGGCCGACGAAAGTTCCCTTCACGTTTGCAGAATTGCCCTGTTCATCTTTGTCCGATATTTCCCAGAGGGCGTCCCAGCTTCCCACGTCCGACCAGCCGAAGTCTCCCGTTACGAGAAGGACGTTTTCGGCTTTTTCCATGACGCCGTAGTCAATGGAAACCGGCGTGAGGCCTTTGTAAACACGGCCAATGACCTCTTTCTCCTTCTTCGTTCCCAGGGAGCTTTTGATCTCTGACAGCCCGTCGTAAAGATCGGGCAGCCATTTACGTATCGCCTCCAGAATCGCCCCGACCCGCCATATGAATATCCCGCTGTTCCAGA
>JAPLJQ010000033.1 GCA_026388495.1 Deltaproteobacteria bacterium
CAAGTTGATTGACCGTTCTAAAGCAGAAATCGACGATCTGATAGGAATGAAGGTTGGAGATTTGAAGATTGGCACCAGTGTCACCATTGGCAGTTATCTCTTACCCGAGGTCCTGAATAGATTCCAAAGTTTTCATCCTGGCATCAGGGTAACTCTGGATATTGATCTGAACTGGCAGATTGTAAAGCAGGTTTTGGATAATTCCGTGGATATCGGCTTGCTTGGCGCCCCTGTTGATGATGAGAGGCTGGTTGTGAAGCCTTTCTTTAAAGATGAATTGGTGGTTATCGTACCCGCCGATAAATCTTGGGCCACCCGGGACTATATCCGACCTCTCGATCTTCTCAACGAGAGATTCATCCTTTCCCGAAGAGGTTCCGGAACAAGAGCAATAATTGAAGAGCGCCTGAATCAGGAAGGTGTCATTTTAATAAACACGATTGAGTTCGGTAATACGGAAGCTGTCAAGAGGGCCGTAGAGGTGGGACTGGGCATATCAATAATATCTAAATCAGCAATATTAAATGAAGAAAAACTGGGATTGATCAGATCGATTTCTTTATCAGAAGTTAATCTCGAGCGAAATTTTTATTTTACTTATCAAAAGGATAAATACCTGACCAATCTGGTCCGGACATTTCTACAATTTATCGTCAATAAATATAAATCTGATTAACAGAAGCCATCCGCAAAACCACGATGGACCTCACTGATGCTCTCTCCCCAAAAACTGGACAAGACAAAAAGGTTCATCTGATCCGTCCTATACCAGAAATAGAAATCGATATGTTGTGGATATTGAGGAAGTTTATAAAGCGGACTTCAAATCGGCAATCTGCACCTCAATTCCAGACTGAAAGTTGAGCATAAGTAGGTGGCGTCAAGGTCTGGTGCGTGTCATATTTTCAAGAACCGCTTGGTTATCATTACCTTGAAAAAGATCTTTTCAACCGTAATTCAGACAGACTTTTCCTGCACGTTTCCAAGTTTAGAAGTGTTACAAATGAATGTAGGCATCCTATAAGTAGAGTTATAAGTGATCATTACCAAGAGAAAACTTGGATAATTTTCATCACCTTAATGCTATTGATATAGCAGGAAGAAGCCCACACTCCCGATCTCCTGAAAAATCACCCACCATAGATTCCAGGCTTGAACCCGTTATCATCAAATACTTAGAAAAGTTTAGTAGGTGTTTTTAGACTTTTGACGAGACCATCAAACTTCGGGCTTTGTGTAACCCCCATTATGCAGACTTAAAATAATCAGCTCGTTTTTCAATCAGATCCGTCATGCCCTCACCATCTTGTTTGTGAATGAAATTTTTCATTTCCGCGATGATTCGCGCGTACATCTCAATGAACGGACCAATGTCCGGGTTCATGGTTATGATCTCGGCATACAGTCCGGGATTCCGGCAGAAGACTTTTTCAATGATCTTGAGCTTTGCTTTGAAAGCGGGGGTGGAAAACAGGCTCAGCTCTGAAAGGGTGGCTCCCGATTGACTCAGCGCTATCCCCATCGCCACCGTGTTAAAGTGATTGAGGCCTTGAACAATTGCCATCATCCGGTCATGGTGATCCGGCGTCGTTTCCACCACATGGGCACCGTGTTTTGACAGAATCGTCCTGAGCCAGGAAATCCATCGATCTCCTCTTGCCGGACAAAGGACGACATGCTGTCCTTCCATTGAACCGGTTTGGGGTCCGAACAGGGGATGGCAGCCGATTACGTCTGAAACCGATGAGGTCAGCATGGCGCTGACCGGGTCGCGTTTCAGAGAGGTCAGGTCCATGAGAAGGGCGTCTTTGCGCATATGGGGACCGATCTCCTCGATCACCGCCGTAGTAGCCCCCATGGGAACACTTACGACCACGACATCACACCGCTCTGCCATGTCCTTTACATTCATTCCTGTCTTTCTCCCGGAAACATGAACGCCATATCCCTCTTTTTCAAAGAATCGGGCAAACCATTCTCCCATTCCCCGCGTCCCTCCGATGATGCCTATATGGTGACAGCGCCCATTTTTCTGTCTTTCTACCATGATCAGCCTCCTTCAGTTACTTTCATGAAAAATGGGCGCTGTCCCTATTTATTGCCCTATTTATTGCCATCTGTCTCAATAAATGATCTGCCAAGGTCATACTGACCATGGCCTCACAAACGGGAATGACCCTGGGGATAACCGACACATCGTGTCTTCCCCTGATCGATATTTGCGCCGGTTCTCCCCTTGTATTGACGGTCCGCTGCGGTATTGCTATTGAAGAAATGGGTTTGCAGGCAACCCGCAGGATAATCTCGTCTCCATTGGTAATTCCGGCGAGGATTCCCCCCGCATGATTGGAAAGAAAACCATCCGGCGTTATGGGATCATTGGCCTGCGACCCCGTCATTTCCGCAACACTCAAACCGGCGCCGATTTCCACGCCTTTGACCGTACCGATACTCATGAGAGCCTTGGCAAGATCCGCGTCGATCTTGTCGAACACAGGCTCTCCCAGGCCGGCAGGGCATCCCCGGACAATGATTTCGACAACACCTCCGAGGGAATCGCCGCGACGTCTGGCGTCATCCAGCCTTTTTTCCATTTCTATTGCCGCATCGGCATCCGGACACATTAAACGACATTTTGCCATATCCTTACGGGATATCTTTCCGGATGCATAGCGGTCCTGGTCAGCGATGACGCCTCCCAGGGCTTTCGTATAGGCGACGACATCCATCCCGGCACGGGAGATGATCTTTCCTGCAATCGCTCCCGCTGCGACGCGTGCCGCCGTCTCTCTGCCTGAAGCGCGTCCTCCCCCCCGGTGATCCCTTATTCCGTATTTCCTGAAATAGGTATAATCGCCATGTCCCGGTCTGAATACGTCACGGAGTTCTTCGTAGGCTCCGCTTTCCGCATCCGTATTGTAAATGATTAGAGAAATGGGGGTGCCCGTCGTTTTTCCCCGAAACGTTCCTGAGAGGATTTTTGCGACATCGTCTTCCCGTCTCGGCGAACTCGATACCAGTTGCCCCGGTTTTCTTCGATCCAGCGCCTCCTGAATATCTTCCTCCGTCAAATCAATACCGGGAGGACACCCTTCCACGGTGGCGCCGGTTGCCGGGCCGTGAGATTCGCCCCAGGTGGTTACCCTAAAGAGGACCCCGATGGAGTTTCCTGACATTTTTATCCCTTCCTGCTATCTATTTTATTAAAAACCGACAGATTTCATCGACGGTTTCGTCTATCCCCCTGACGGTTGTATCGACTGAAAAATCGGCAAGCCGCCTGTAAACAGGTTCCCGTTCTTCAAGGATGTGAATCGTTTCCTGAAGGAGATCACCGCTGACAAGGGATGGTCTTTGTGTACAACTGCGCGAATCGTTTTCAATCCTTCCAACAATCGTCCCTGCATCGGCAAAAAGCCATATCAATATTCCGTTCTTTTTCAGGATGTCGGCGTTTTCCGCATCCATGACGGCGCCACCGCCCGTGGCAATAACGTCTCTTTCCTGAAACGCCGCCTCCCGGATAGCATCTTTTTCCCTCTTGCGGAAATACTCCCAGCCTTTCTCCCTCACCATCTCCTTGATGGATCGCCCCGCCGCGGTTTCAACAATCTCATCCGTGTCATAAAAGGACACGTGAAGCTTCTCAGCAAGCCTTTTCCCGACTGACGTTTTTCCCGTCCCGCGATATCCGATCAAAACAACGTTCATAGTTTTTTCAGTTCGTCCCAGAATCCGGGAAAGGATTTCTCGACACAGGACCTGTTTCTGATCCTCATCCCCGGAACGACAAGGCCTGCCACAGCAAAGCTCATGGCGATCCGGTGATCGTTGTATGTTTCGATCTCGGCACGATGAGGCGTTCCCCCTTCAATGATCAGCCCGTCATCCGTTTCTTCCGCAGTCACACCGATCCTGTTCAATTCATTTACCAGAGACGCGATCCGGTCGCTTTCCTTGACTCTCAGGTGAGAAACATGGGTGATCACCGTTCGCCCGGGCCTGAATGCGGAAAGAACGGCCAGCGTGGGCGCCATATCCGGCATGCGTCCCATATCAAGCGTCCAATCTCCTCCGAGTAACGGTCTTCCGACCACCTCAACCCACGAATCACCCCACACCACGGAACAGCCCGACGCTTTCATGATATCAAGAAAGTCAATATCCCCCTGCAGGCTTTCGGGTGTCATGTTCTCAACCCGGACTCTTCCCCGGCACAGGGCGGCGGCAAGGAAAAAATAGGAAGCGCTGGAAGCGTCTCCCTCTATGAGATACGTTTTACCCGAATAGCGCTGAGAGCATTTCACCCGGAAGTGGTTCTGCCCGTCCCGGACAACCGTCACACCGAAATGATCCATGACCTTCAGGGTCATATCGATATAAGGCTCGGAAACAGTCCTGCCCTTCAGCCAAATTTCCACATCTTCCCCGGCAAACGGAGCGCCGATGAGAAGGGAAGAAACAAATTGGCTGCTTTCCAGATCCGTCAGGGTGACCTCTCCTCCGGAAATACCGTCCGCTTCAATTATGATCGGCGGATATCCTTTGCCATCCGTGCTCCCGCCGGTTACGCCGAGTGTCTTCAGGGCATCAAGGAGCGGTCCGACCGGTCTTTCCCGCAGACGGCTGTCGCCGTCAAGGACAAACACACCCTTCCCGAGACAAACCAGGGTCGTGAGGAAACGAAGCGCTGTCCCGTTATTTCCCAGGAAGATTGTCCCACCGGGATTCCGGATTCGCCCCCCTGTTCCCGTTACAGTCATCTCCTCGGCGGACACGGAGATATCCGCACCTAACGCACGCAATCCTTCCATCAGAAAGCGAGTGTCTTCCGATACAAGCCCACGACGGAGAACGGACCTGCCCCGTGCCAGTGATGCAATCACCAGGGCCCTCTGGGTCAGGCTCTTTGAGCCCGGCACTTTCACCACCGCATCTACATGACCGACTGATTTAATCTCTTCCATATCCATACGACTTCAAGTTCTCCATGACAATCTGCTTCATGTACGCCCTCGGCGGCTCCCGGCCCGTCCAGAGTTTTATTTGTTCCGCTCCCTGGTGGACAAACATACCAAGACCGGACACTGTCACACAACCCGATATTTGCGCGTCTCTCAACAGTTTCGTTTGAAGGGGGTGGTAGATGACGTCCACAACCCAGCGAAAATTGCCCAGAATGGCGCTCTCAACAGGCGATTTATCAGTATCCGGCATCATTCCCACGGATGTTGTGTTGATGAGACAATCCGCAGAGATCTTACCGACTTCACTCAGGGGGTAGAAAGAGCATCCCCACTCCTGTGCCAGTTGTTCCCCCCTTTGCGCATTCCTGTTGAGAACAATGGGAATGCCTCCTTTTTTCAGGATACCGAATATGGCGGCTCTCGCCGTACCACCCGCGCCCAGAATGACAAAAGCCTTACCCTTGATGTCGAGAACGTCGTCCAGAGATTGAACAAGCCCCGTCCAGTCCGTGTTGTAACCCTTCAATTTACCGTTGGTGTTCACAATGGTATTCACGGCTCCGATCTTCAAAGCATCACCGTCAACGTCATCCAGATATGCCATAACCGCAACCTTAAACGGAAGGGTAACACTGACCCCCCGTATGTCCATTCCTCTTATACCATTTACGGCAGACTCCAGATCTTTAATGCAATATGCAGCATACTGTCCGTCAATATGCATCTCCGCCAATGCAGCATTGTGCATCAGTGGAGACAGGCTCTGATGAACGGGATTACCGAAAAGGGCAAATACCGTTGAGGAAGGTGAGACGGGGAGCCCTTTTCCTTCTTCCCCCGCCGCCTCTGAACCAAAGATTTTCATGACTCGCTTCATCTCTTTTACGGTAAGCTGCCCCGGCGCCGATTCAGCGCCCCTTTCAAGAGACGCAAAACTTAACATGGAACCCAGGAAAGGCGCTGCGATTCTGCTTATCTTCCCCTTCTCACCCATACAAAAGGCAATCATGTCCTGATTTTTTCTCCGGGCATAAGGGAGGAGGCCTAAAATTCTGAGATTATCCTCCGGGGCGTTGGCATAGGTGACAATCTTTACAATATCGGCGTCGGCCTGAACACACGCACGGAAGATCTCTCTCAACGTCTTTATGGACGGGGTTTTACTGAAATCGTGATGGGAGACGATCAACCTGGTCCGCATGCCATTTGCCCTGATGGGCGACAGAAGGCTCATTCGGAGGTGTTCCGTCACATCCAGTTCAATGTCTACAAAGTCGGCGCCAAAGGCAACCGCTTCCGTAAGCAAGGCGACCCGCTGTCTCTCCACCGGGGTCACTCGATCCACTCCTTCATCATAGAATTCTTTCCTTCTGTTAGTAACCAGAATCCTGACCGGGTCGGGATACAACCGACATCGTTCCATCAGAGTATTGAGGTCTCCGTCGCAAATAATATCCATCCTCAATTCGATGATGTCCGCATTGGGCAGACTTCTGTCCAGATCACGCAGCGCCCCGGCCTGCGTGCCCGCCGTTATGGGTATGCAGATCACAGCGACACCTCGCCCCTTGGATACGAACCAAGAATTTTAAGAAAGGTCGTTTCCTTTGTTAGATCCTCCATGCATTCCCTTATGTCTTCCTCTCCGATGTGTCCGGCAAAATCCACAAAGAACAGATACTCCCACAATCTTTCTTTCACGGGATAGGATTCGATTTTCATCAGATTGATTTTCCGTTCGGCAAACGGTTTCAGGGCGTGATACAGGGCGCCCGGGTTATGGGGGGTCCCGAAAAGGATCGACGTCTTATCCCGGACCGTCATCCCGCTATGACCCTTTCCGATCACCAGAAACCGTGTCGTGTTTGAAGGATGATCTTCAATGCCCTCTGCAAGAATATTCAAGTTATAGGTCGTCGCCGCAAGACGGCTCCCGATGGCGGCAGTGCCGCCGCCCGTCTGAACCAACCTGGCCGCCGCCGCCGTGCTCTCCACCTCAATCAGGGAGCCACGGGGCAGATGACGGCGCAACCATCCCTGGCATTGTGCAAGGGCCTGGGGATGGGAATAGATCCGCGTGATATCATCCATCCGATCACTGCATGAAAGCAGGCAATGGCTGATTCGGAGATAAATCTCAGCACAGATTTTCAAAGGGGTCAAAATCAGCCGGTCCAGAGTCAAATTGACCGATCCTTCAAGGGAGTTCTCCACAGGGACGACACCCCATTGGACCTTATCCTTTTCCACCGCTTCGAATACATTAAAAACGGAATCCATGGGAATAAGGCTGGTACTTTTCCCGAAGTGGGATTGGGCGGCAAGATGGCAGAATGACGCCTCCGGCCCGAGACAGGCCACTGTGAACGGTTTTTGAAGGGCGCGGGAAGTGGAAATGATCTCCCTGAAGATCGCCTTCAGAAACGCCTCCCCTAATGGTCCATCGTTGATCTCGCAGAGGTATTCAAAAATTTTCGCTTCCTGGGCGGCATCGTACACGTCCATGCCCTGGCTTTCCTTTATTTTACCGACTTTTATGGACAGCGCCGCTCGTTGATTGAGGAGTTTGACAATCTCACGGTCCTTTTTCTTCAATTCAATCCGGAGCTGATCGAGTGATTTTGTTGTCATCTTTTCATCTCCTCCACGGCGTCGCGCAGGGCCTGCTCTTGAACCCCTCCGTTGATGAACGGCATGCCTATCTTCTTCAGCAAAACAAAGTGAACCGTATCTCCTCTCTTTTTCTTGTCCATCTTTAACCTCGAGAGAATCTCCTCCGTAGCAACCGTTTGAGGAATCCGGCCGGGAAGTCCCGCCGCTTTTATAAGATGCTCAATCCTTACAACATCTTCCGCAGGGAGATCATGTAGTCGCTCAGAAATTCTAACCGCTGTGACGGTACCCATGGCGACGGCCTCCCCGTGGGAAATTCCGTACCCGGATGCCGCTTCAAGGGCATGACCGATCGTATGACCGAAATTGAGAACGCGTCGCAATCCCTGTTCTTTCTCGTCAATTTCGACAATTCCCTTTTTTATCTTGCAGGAACTTTCTACAATCTTTTCAAGCACGTCGTCATGCCGCTTCCGGATCTTTCCCATGTTTTCTTCCAGAAAGCGAAAAAATCCGGCATCCTCAATGATTCCGTATTTGATGACTTCCATGAGGCCATTGTTGAACTCGTTGTCGGAAAGCGTCTCCAGTAATTTCAGGTCTATGAAGATACCACGGGGCTGATGAAAGGTCCCGAGAAGATTTTTACCTTCGGGAAGATCAATGGCAGTCTTCCCTCCGATGCTGCTGTCAACCTGGGCCATCAGGGTGGTGGGAATCTGGATGTAGGGGAGGGACCGCATATACAGGGATGCAATCATACCGGTGATGTCACCGACGACACCGCCTCCCAGAGCAAGGAGTGTTGAACTTCTGTCTGCACCGATTCTCAACATTCTCTCAACGACGCCAAGGACGGTGGAGATATTTTTTGAAGCCTCTCCCGCAGGAAATTCGATCATGTCGGCACTCAGTCCGATTCCCTTCAATTTGTTAAGCAGGGACTCTCCATGGATGGCCGACACATTGGAATCCGTGATAACAATGTATCGGGAAGCGGGATGATTCTTTGCAATGATCAAACCCATCCGATCCAGGATATCGTGCCCGATGCAGATATCATGAGAAGCAGACGATTTCTTATCGAGATTGACCTTTATCTTTTTCATGGATTCACCTGTATATCTTTTCTCATCACCTGTTCGAGAACCCTTATTTCCTCCATGAGCTTGTAGAATTTCTCCGGTTTGAGAGACTGATTCCCGTCAGACACGGCTTTTTCGGGTTCGGGATGAACTTCTACAAGAAGGCCGTCCGCTCCCACAACCACAGCCGCCCTGCTCAGCGGAATAACATATTTCCAGTTGCCCGCCGCATGGCTGGGATCTACAATAATTGGGAGGTGGGTCAATTCTTTCAAAACGGGAACCGCACTGATATCAAGGGTGTTGCGGGTGGCCGTTTCAAACGTGCGGATGCCTCTCTCACAGAGAATGACCTGGTCGTTTCCCTCGGAAAGGATGTATTCCGCAGACATAAGAAGTTCCTCTATGGTCGTCATCATCCCCCGCTTTAAAAGGACGGGTTTCCGCGACTGGCCGACTTTCTTCAAAAGGGCAAAGTTCTGGACATTCCGCGCCCCTATCTGAAGGATATCCGTATACGCCTCAACCAGATCAACGTCAATAGTATTGAGGACTTCCGTAATGACAGGCATGCCCGTTTTCGCCCGCGCTTTCTCCAGAATCTTGAGACCTTCTTCTTCCATGCCCTGGAAGCTGTAGGGAGACGTCCTCGGTTTGAATGCGCCCCCTCTGAGGATCTGCGCCCCTCCCTTTTTAACGATATAGGCGCTTTCCATCATCTGTTCTTCACTCTCAATGGAACATGGACCGGCCATGACGACAAACTGCGAACCGCCGATCTCCACATCACCGACAGAAATGACCGTATTTCCCTCTCTCGATTCCCGGCTTGCAAGTTTGTAAGGCTTCAAAATGGGTAAAACCTTATCCACACCGGAAAGAACTTCGGCATACTTCAAATACGCCTTGCCCCTTTCATCCCCTACGGCTCCGATGATGGTCTGCTCAATTCCCCTTGAAGGATGGGCGCTGTAGCCCACCGATTCGATCCACCGGATGACGTGGTCGATCTGTCCTTCCGTTGCATTCTTTTTCATAACAATAATCACGCTCATTTCCTCCTCACACATGAAAAAAGGCCATGACGAATCCTGCTGCCATGGCCCAAAAAATAAAAAAGCCATGGGCAGCTTCTTTCGATCTACCCATGGCTTAAGTTGCTTATTTAACTGAGGTTAATTCCTCCGAAGCAATGGGCAGACCCATGGAAAATAATAATAGCCCCAAAAGCCATTAAAACTGATGTTTCCATGATTGTTTGATCTGTCCATCATAAAAGAACCTTCAACTCACTTGTTGTACGGTATAAAACCAGAACATCCGACCATTGTCAAGAAATATTTTCAACAGAAAAAATTTCATGATATGAGAGATTGTCTATTGCAATATTGCATCAGCGAATCTATATCTATGATTATTTTCTAACAGGAAAGTCAATGACCCATGATGGATAATATCCTGGCTGTCGCTCAAAACCTGCGGATTCAAGATATCTTTGACATTGCAATTATTTCCATCATGATCTCTGCCGTTTTGATCTGGTTCAAGGGCAGGGCCTCCCGGTTCGTTTTCATCGGCATCAGCCTCATGGGAATCATCTATGTCGTTGCACGGTTTTTTCAGCTTTATCTGACCACGGTCGTTCTCCAGGGCTTCTTCGCCATTCTCCTGTTCATCCTTGTCGTCATTTTCCAGGAAGATCTCCGACGGTTCTTTGAACGTCTCGCCATTCTGGGAAGAATCAGAAAAAAAATCGTAGTCACCTTGCCCCACAGCCAGATAGCCGAAATTATCGCCCAGTCCGTGGCGAATTTTTCCCGCAAAGGAATCGGCGCTCTCATCGTGATCCAGGGAAACGATCCTCTTGACAGACACCTCAGCGGCGGCACGAAACTGAACGGAACGGTCAGCCAGCCTCTACTGGAGAGCATTTTCGACCCCCACTCCATCGGCCATGACGGCGCCGTCATTATTGACGGGAACACGGTCACACAATTCGGATGCCACCTGCCCCTGTCACAGAATACGGGAAAATACGGAATTCTCGGTCTCCGCCATACGGCAGCCCTCGGCCTTTCCGAGAGGTCAGACGCCCTCTGTATTGTTGTCTCGGAGGAAAAAGGAACAATCTCTGTTGCCGGAGAAGAAAATGTAAGGGAAGTAGCGAATGCCTCCGCCCTGGCTGCCGTTCTTGAATCTTTCTATACCAGCAAGGCGCCTGTAAAAAAACTGGCGCCCATAGCTTTATGGTTAAAGGAAAACACGAAAGAAAAGATCATCGCCATTGTCCTTACCTGCATCCTGTG
>JAPLJQ010000564.1 GCA_026388495.1 Deltaproteobacteria bacterium
AAGTCCAGATTCACCGTCATTTGGGCGTCCGGATCCGCTGACAGCTTGTTGGGCGCCACTGCCTCCATCTTGACATTTGATGCCGACAGGACGTCATCGAAATTATCCTTGTCGATACTGACCGGTTTCCGGTCTTCCACAGGTCGATCATCCTTGGCGCCAGTGAAGTCTCCCATAACGAGAAACTTCAAGGGCAGTTCGACCTCCTCTTTTGCATCACCGGTGGCGGGCCTGTAAACGATATTGACCCGTTCTTTTGGAGCAACCGAAGATTCCTTTGCCATTTTTCTTACCTCCGTGACTTTATTAAAGTTATCGTTTCCAACCTTATCATCTTTTGTCTTGTAGCTCTTAACTTCTGTTCCCTGAGAGCAAGGCGAAAGACATACCAGTTACTATATGCTTAAAATTACGCTAAATATCAACATAAATATCAACATTGACGCCGGCAGGCGCCGCCCATCTTATGGGCAATCTTCCGCAACCCTTCTTTCACCACCCCATTACGAATCTTCAAACAAATTCCATGGCTCTTACGGGATCCAGAGTCGTAATCCGGTTCAATACTGTTTCCTGCAGGGACTCGTCGCTTTGCCCCGTTTGCAAACGCAACCCCGTCAGTACTGTGGAGAGGGCTGCTACTGCCAGATCAGGTTCCCATTGCTCCATTCGGTAAGTGTCCAGAGTTTGAAGCAGTTCCTTCAAATGTGGTGCCGCAAGACGCGGTTGCTTGACCTGCAGGAGGAGACGGCAAAGCCCGAACTGCCAGATGAAACGCTCCCTTGCCGATGGCGCGTGGTTGAGTTTGTCCGTGAAGGCCCCCAGCGCGGCGGGCAGGTTGTTGTCCCGGCTTGCTTTTGCGGCTTCTTCAACCTGTTTTTCCACTACCTGGCGAATATCCGTCTCGTCGCCCGTAGCGGCGCCTCCCCCTGAGGACATCTGTCTGTTGAGGCTATTGATCCATATCCGGGTTTCTTCATTGGCAAATGGCGTTCCGTTCTCGAAGGCCAGTCTCTCCATGCCCGGCAGCCGTTTGAGATACTGACAGGTTTCCGCCGCAACCGCCTCGCTGCTATCCTGACGTCCTAATTGTTTGAGGGCTTCGGTGACATACCGGCTCAGATCAAGCCAGAACAGAAACTGGCGCACCCTTGATTCGGCCGCATCCAGGAGGTCCAGCCAACTGCGGGACTGGTAAAGATTATCCAAGGCGCTGATGATCTGCCCATCCGGCGCCGGAATGAGGGTTTTCCCTGCGGTCGCCGGGGGCAGAGAGGCTACCGCCGTCCAGGCGGCAATACGGTTCAGCCGGAAGGAGAGCATGTTCAGAGGGTCTTGTTGGGTCAGGAGCGTCGCTGCTCTGCCGACGATCTCGAGGCCTTGATTCAGAAGCTTATCCGTATCCGTCTCGGCCGGATCGACGGCGACGAAGGGTCTTGCAGGCTGGGCAGGAGGCGCCTGGGAAGGGGCAGTGGCTTCCTTGTTGCTACCTTCGGTAGCCGCCTCCGGCGTCGCGGGTTTTTCTTCTATTGCTTCCACCAGCGAGGCGATCGTGCTGATCATCGAAAACAGTAGCGGCGCCTCTTCCATGTTTTTGGCCAGAAAGGCATCGATCGCATTCAGGTCCGCCAGGAAACCGTCATGATCCTCTTTCGGCCACTTCTGCGTCGTCAGGTCTCTCTATTCGTCAGGATGTCATCAGACAGTTGCAGGACACGGTTCCAATCCATCGTCCCGGAGAGGGTCGACGAGGACATCTTTTCGATTTCCCTCGATAGGGCTTCAAAGTCCGGATCGTTCCGTACATCCTGCCCCGTCGGGCTGCCTTCTGAAATCGGTGATTTACCGAGGTCGCCTCTTGCCATTTTCAATATGCCTCACATTTCACAATATCCAAAGGGACAGTGGAAGGGACTTTTTTCAAAAGCTGAATGACTGGTTTAGCACCGCTGATCCTATAGGAAACCTTAATGGAGGTAACGCCAAGGCTGGTGAGGCGCACCTTCACCTCTGGAAAATCATCGGCGCTGAAGGTTTTGGATCCACTCTTGAAATCGGACAGAAACTGGGCAAAACCCATATGGCCGGGGTAGGCTTTTGTCAAAGTCATGCCAGGGAATAAAATCTGCAGGGTAGCGTCGGCGCATTTGTCAGGTGTCCAGCGTATGGTGGCCTTTTGAGGATAATTAAAGTTTTTCAGGACTACTTGACCGTCTGTGCATTGGAGGGTCATAACATTAGCGTAGGGATCGATGCCGGCGTCGTCATTGACTTCAATGGGCAGGGTTTTCATCTGGACAAGGTATTCCGGCTGAGCGATGACCACCCCTTCCGCCCCGGTGCTAAGAAAGGCAAGGAAATCCCGATTAAAAGGAACGGATTTCTCAACGCCCGCTTTGATAGACGCCTTCCGGGAAATATAGCCCGACGTGGATTTGGTGATAAAGGGGTTTGCCGGCCCCCCGACAAATTTCCAAACCAGTCCATTGGTCTTGTCAAACAGGAGTACCGGAAGCTTGTCTTTCGGCGCTCCCTGAATGCCGCCGATAACCTGGCTCTCCCATTGTTGTTTCAGATAACAGGAAGTCTGGCGAATACAGTAATCAATCAGATAGCCGATGGGGCCGATCAGGATATTCCAGGCCTCGGTCGTATCGCCCTTTATCGGCAAAGTGCCCTTAAGTTTCAAATAGTTGCTGTATGACAGGTAGATCGCCGCATTGCTCTCCTTGGCGTCAGCGGGAAGGGTAAAGAAATCAGCGGCCATGCGATACCCCACTTCC
>JAPLJQ010000536.1 GCA_026388495.1 Deltaproteobacteria bacterium
AAGTACGCCTCACGGCTCAGGATTTCGGGGGCCTTGCATCTGGGCATTTTTGAACAGCCTGCAAAAGAGACTTTTTCAACATGCTGCTAAGCGAGTTTTTTCCGCCATTGCGATTCCATCAGTCTCCCGAATTTACGGCATCCCTCAATACCGTAGAGGGTTTGAATGTAACCACCTTTCTCGCATCAATCATCAATACCTTACCTGTCTTGGGATTCCGGCCCTTTCGTTTCTTTTTGGCTTTGACCGTCCATTTTCCGAAACCGGAGATCATGACGGCATTACCCTTGTCCAGATCATCCTTGATGATATCAAAGACACTTTCAACAATACTGACGCAGTCTTTCTTGGGGATGCCGAATCGCTCGTAAATGGAATCAATGATGTCAATCTTCGTCAGGCTCATGATGGTTCCTCCTTTGAAAATAGGTTTATCTTCCCTGAACAACATGATCAACACGTCTTTAAAACCGAGAAATTATTATCACCGTTTCCTGCCCACAGAAGCAAGATAAATCGTGGATTCATCTTGTCCGTCAATTCGGAGGAGTTCGTCCATCCCTTCCTGATCATAAGCGGCAATTGCACAAGTTCCCGCACCTATGGCTTCACAGGCAAGATAAAGATTTTGGCAGACATGACCGGCGTCAATCGCAATGACCTTATGGGCGGCAATTCCATAGCGCCATTCCATTCTGTATGGGATGGCCGTCCAGATAAAGGTAACGGCTGCTTCTCCCGGATAGGGTTGACCCAGAACAGCCTGAACAATCTTTCTATTCAAGTTCTCCTCCGTAAATTCAAACAGGAGTTGATGTTCCAGGGGAAGGTAACGGTAGATTCCCTGATCCAGTCCCCGGATATTCAAAACACAGAGATAGGTTTCAAGTGCATGGCGGCAGCCGGCGGAAGGAACCGTCCTTAACACATGACCGGGATCAAGTTTTTGCCTTATGCCTTGGGTAGCCCACAAAAGGAAAGACAGTTCTTCAATGGTCATCGGCTCAGCACTATAAGACCTGCGGCTTTCACGGTTTCGGATCGCAGATTTAAGATCAATTTTGCCGAGGTCCTTGCATTGGTCATATTGGGGAAGGTCCATTCGTTTGGCTTCTTTCGAGTAAGGCTTTTCAACAGGAGGAGGCTCAATTCCTCTGTGTTGATCCGTTTGAGAAAAATCGATTCCCTTGCGGATGCTGTCTTTTAGAAATAATCGGTATTTATTAGTAAGTTCTTTGTCCATTTTGTCGTTCCATATTCAATTGTTACCAGCCATTACCCTTAAATGGTGTCTTGTAAGGATGAACATGGCGTCCAATACATCTATCGGCGCTGGATAGATCTTCTGATCCTTGCTCGCTCGGAGTCCGGCATTGAGAATCTTGATATCGCTATCCCGATCAGGATCTCACCATCACCAGCATCATCTTGAATCTCTTCATCGCCTTCAATGCGTGAGGTTTTCCACCGGGCATAATGATCATTTCTCCTGCTTTTAATGGATGAGGTTCCCCGGATATGATGATCTCAGCCTCACCATCCAGGATGAAGACCAAAGCGTCGAAGGGCGCTGTATGTTCGCTTAATCCCTGATCCTGGTCAAAGGCAAATATGGTTACGGTTCCGGTCGGTTTCTTTATGATTTCCTTGCTGACGATGGAACCATCCTGATAGGTGACCAGATTCT
>JAPLJQ010000268.1 GCA_026388495.1 Deltaproteobacteria bacterium
AAATACCCCTGATTGTCAATCTCATAAAACAGATAAAGGGGGAACACCCGAGATCCGGCATCAAAGGCTTTATTTTACCCATGGAGGAGTGTGTTTAAATTAAATATTTGGAAAATATTTGTAGAATTTGCCGAAAAATGCTGCTAAATTGCCGTCATCAATATTTTTGAATGTTGCTTATTTATGCCCGTGCAAGTTTGAGCCGGGAGCGTCAGGCGCCGTTCGACGTCGTTGTCATGTGTAACAAGGTGATTATATGAAAAAGATTATGAAATCAGGTATGTCAGACTTCGCCATCGGGATTATTCTGATGCTTCTGACCCTTTCAGCCTTCTATTATGAATGGGGCCCGACTGAGTTTCTCGACTACAGCATATACGATGTAGGGTTTAATCTGCAGGAAAAGGCGTCAACGTCTCCCGTTGTTATCGTTGCCATAGATGATGACAGCATTGCCAATATGGGACGCTGGCCCTGGCCACGGGGTTATATTGCCCATATGGTTAATCTGCTGCAAAGCTGCGGTGCAAAGGTGGTCGGTGTTAACATCATTTATTCTGAAAATGATTTTAACCAGGGGCTGATTGAAGTCCGCGATCTCTTCAAAAAGATAGAGGAAGATTCAAGATCATTAAAGAACAAGCAGGTCGGTGACATCTATCAGTCTCTGAAGGAAACTGAAAAAAAACTGGACAATGATGCCATATTATCTTCAGCCATCGGGGAAAGTAAAAAAGTGATCTTGCCCGTTGTTTTTATACTTGGCAGTTCTCCGGGAAGCAGCGGAGCTGAAATGCCCGATTATCTGAAGCGCAATTCGGTGCCTCTTCCTGACCGGACAGGCATGCTTGCGGCAAAGGAAATTATTCCGCCTATTCCGGATTTTGCGACGAAAGCCCTTGCTCTGGGACACATCAATGTAATCGCCGACAGGGATGGAACCGTACGGAGTGAACCGCTGGTTATCAATTTCGGCGATCGCATGTTCCCGTCCTTTGCATTACAGTTAACCCTCAAATATCTGAATTATGACATGAAAGATGTGACCGTGTACAACGGATTACAGGTTGGGAACAATCATATTTCGACTTTCGATAAGAGTAAGCTACTCATCAATTTCAATAAAAGCTTTCCATATTTTTCTTTTTATGAGGTCGCCAATAATAAGGTTCTCCCCGAGGCATTCAAAGACAAAATCGTCATCATTACTCAAAGCGCCATTGGTCTCGGCTCCATGCAGGTGACGCCGATAGGTCCCAATGTCCCTTCCTGGGGTATTGTTGCCAATGTGGTTGATAATATCCTCAACAACGATTATATTGTCCGTCCTGAATGGGCATTCCCCCTTGAAGCCTGCGTGATTCTCTTTTTCGGTATTTTCCTTGCTGTGGCAATTCCGAGGCTCAAAGCGAAAGTAAGCGCCGTTGCATCGTTAATCCTCCTTCTGGTCTGGATCGGAGTCGGAGAGTTTCTTCTTATCCGTAACGGATACTGGATCAAGGTCGCGTATCCGTCTTTGCTTTTGATTGTCGGCTACACCGTGCTTGTTTCTAAAAGGTATTTCTTTACGGAAAAGACGAAAGATAGAATTGAGGCGGACAGTGTTGAAACCAACAAAATGCTCGGGCTCTCTTTCCAGGGGCAGGGCATGCTTGACATGGCTTTCGAAAAATTACGTAAATGTCCTGCAGAAGATGAGGCTGTAAAGGAACTCCTGTATAATCTTGGCCTCGATTTTGAGAGGAAAAGGATGTTCAACAAAGCTGTTGCCGTGTATGAGCATATCGCCCAGGCGGGAAGCTTCAAGGACATTGAGGAAAGAGCCAAGAAATTGAAGGTGGCCGGGGATACGGTCATATTCGGACTGGGGGGAGGGAAAAAAGACGCAACCGTGCTCATGGACAGTGCGGAAACAAAACCTACCTTGGGTCGTTACGAGGTGAGCAAGGAACTGGGACGGGGAGCCATGGGAACGGTGTATCTGGGAAAAGATCCAAAAATAAACAGAGAAGTGGCCATCAAAACCCTGCGGTATGAAGAGATCGATGAAGAACAGATTGAAGAGGTGAAGAAACGGTTCTTCAGAGAGGCAGAAGCTGCGGGCAAGCTTTCCCATCCCAATATCGTAACCATCTATGACGTCGGAGAAGATTACGAGATTGCCTACATGGCGATGGAACTTCTTGATGGGTCCGACCTGGCAAAATACTGCCAGAAGGAAAATCTGCTGTCTTCCGGAGACGTTGTCAGGGTTATTTCATCCGTCGCCAGTGCTTTGGATTATGCCCATAGCAATGGGGTTGTCCACAGGGATATTAAGCCCGCCAATATCATGGTACTGAAAAATGGCGACATCAAGGTTACGGACTTCGGGATTGCCCGGGTGATGACCTCATCCAAGACACAAACCGGAGTCGTTCTTGGAACACCAAGTTATATGTCTCCTGAGCAGATTGCAGGACAGAAAGTCGATGGCAGGTCTGACCTTTTTTCTCTCGGTGTCGTATTTTATGAACTTTTGACCGGTGAAAAACCATTTCAGGGAGATAGCATAGCCACCCTCATGTTCAACATTACCACCGCATCGCCGGCTCCGATCAAAGAACTTTTACCGCAACTGCCGGATTGTTATGTCCAAATCATCGAAAAATTACTTTCCAAGGATAAGGATGCCAGATATCAGCAGGGCAGGGATCTGGTGCGTGATATTGCAGAGTGTATCAATGTGTAGGAGTTGACCATTGCAACTTCTTGTAGAGGGCAGGACGGATAAGGGGCTTGTAAGGCCGAATAATGAGGACAATTTTTACCTCGATGAATCGGCAGGGCTTCTTGTTGTCGCCGATGGCATGGGGGGGCATGCATCGGGTGAGATCGCCAGTAAAATGGCTGTTGATGTCATCAA
>JAPLJQ010000355.1 GCA_026388495.1 Deltaproteobacteria bacterium
GTCCGGGCTGCGGCAATCTGGGTATCCGGAACGCTCTGGAAACGGCCCTGCAGGAACTGCCCGTTCCGGCAAGAAATATTGTTTTCACATCGGGCATCGGACAGGCCGCCAAAATGCCCCACTACCTCGATGTCAACTATTTCAACGGCCTCCATGGCCGCTCCATTCCACTTGCCGTGGGGATCAAGCTTGCACGGCCGGAACTCACGGTGATCGCCTATTCCGGAGACGGATGCATCTACGGAGAGGGGGGCAACCACTTCATCCACACCCTCAGGAAAAATATCGACATCACCATCCTGGTGAGCGATAATAAAGTATACGGTCTCACCAAGGGACAGAGTTCCCCGACGACAGACATGGGCATTAAAAACTCCCTCGATCCGGCGGGAAACGAAAACATCGCTCTCAATCCCCTCTCCCTCGCCATTTCCATGGGGGCGCCCTTTGTGGCCCGGGGATTTGCGGGAGAGCCGGAGCATTTGAAGACCATCATCAAAGAGGCGATCCTCTTTCCGGGAACGGCGTTGGTGGACATTCTGCAACCCTGCGTCACCTTCAACAGGGTCAACACCTACCAGTATTACCGGGAACGGGTTTACAAACTCGAATCACCCGTTGCCGACAGATTTGAGGCCATGAAGATTGCAGAAACATGGGGAGAGAGGATTCCCATCGGCATTATTTACAAACAGGAAGGCCTCCCCGTGAGGGAAACCAGAAAGACCCTCTTCAGAAACCCAGTATCCAGAGAGGAGATGGTCAGGCTGCTGACAGCGAGGCACGCAAGCAGAGCCTAAGATTGCCGTATTGACCATATCAGACCCGCAGCAGCTTTAAGATGTTGTGACAGACCACGTTTTCGAAATCCTCTTTCCCGAGGTCCAGCCGGATGATTTTCTGAAGCTCGCTTCCGGGAACGCCGAAGGGAAAATCACTTCCGAAGAGAAGTCTCTCACTGCCATACCTGTCCAGGAACATGGCCACTTCCCGGCCCGTTGCCAGGGCGGTATCGGCATAAATGGTTTCGTTATCCCATACGCCTGACCTGAACAGAGCAGGGAACCCGCCGTTCAAACCGCCCATATGGGGAATAATGACCGGCGTCCGCCCGTCAATCCTCCTGATGAGATATTGTGTGTTCTCGTAGGATTCTTCCAGGACAATGGGAAGCTGCAGGCGATACGCCTCCTGAAGGAAGGCTTCACAGAATGGATCATTGTAATGATACACCGGTTCGTATTCATGGCGATGCCACTTTATCGCCTTGTAACCACGTTTTAGTTCACTCTTCCTGAAATCGTTCCAGACAAAATAATAGGCAAAAACATATTCACGGCTCTGCTGAATGTCGAGTACATAGCTGTTGGCCCGCTGCCTGCAGGCCACCCAGGCGATGTTGTCTTCAAAGTTGTAATTGTACCGGTCATAAATGTCCTCCACGGGAGCAAAAAGGCAGGCGCCCTGTATCCCTCCCGTATCAAGGTATTTATCTACGACGTCAATGGGAAGCGTTTCGTTCTGGATGCCGCAGTGGATATGGGAATCGATAACCATTGCATTCATCATGTAACCATCCTGAAATATCGTGTTAATTCTGATTCTTAATATTTTTCTGAATATGTCCGAAAGATGGTAGAAACCACACCCTGAGGATATCAGAAAAGACAATCTACAAGGAGAAGAAATCATGAAGCATTTTGTTGTCGAAATCAGCTATTCCGTCCCTTTCGAAAAGCTTGCAGATACGGTGCCTGAACACCGAAACTTCCTGCAGACGGGCTACGATAAAGGCTGGCTCCTTTGTTCCGGTCCGCAGGTTCCAAAAACCGGCGGGATTGTCGTCGCACGGGCGCCATCGCTGGAAGACATCCGGCAATTCTTTACGAACGATCCCTACCAGAAAAAAGGTCTCGCAACGTACCGGTTCTGTGAGTTTGAACCGGTTAAGCGGCAATCCCTCCTGGAGGACTGGGTCACCCCGTAGGTTTTCTAAAAAAGAGAAGCAGATCCCCGCCTCCCAGGGATCAAGAGGCGGGGATCATGAAAATACGTCGTGATCACCGTGTAAGAGCGGAACCACTGCTACTTTCTGGCTTTTCCCGAAGGCTTTTTTGCAGCGGGCTTTTTAACACCTGTCTTCGCTTTGGATGCCGGCTTTGCCGCTTTGGCCGGGACAGAGGTTTTTCCTTTGATCGCTTTTGCTGCGGCCGGCTTTGCGGCCGGTTTTACTGCTTCTTTCTTCTTCGCTTTGGCTGCGGCAGCTTTCCCCTTCACCATCGGCGTATCTTTACAGCAAATGATTTCACCCACGGCACATCCGCACGCTTCATCGACAACGACAACAAGACCGCATACCTCACAAGTTAATAAATCCCCATTTTTTAACTTTGCCATGCTCGTATCCCTCCTCTAAGGTTTTTGTCCACGGTGCTTGATAAACGAACACAGTAACCACTGGAAGACTTGTACATGAAAAAAAACGAATTTTCAAGATATCGTCTTCGTTTTCATTGTTATTTTTTCTTTTTTATACACGGTTAAAAATTTTTTTATAACGGCCGTTATTTCTCCCGGCTTTTCCATGGGAATGAGGTGTCCCGCATCCGCGATCACTTTATGCGACGCATGGGGAAAAACGGACACGACTTTTTGTATATCGACGAACCGGTCATTGTCACTTTCCTCCCCCTCAACTACAAGGACGGGGCATGTAACCGCAGGCAGCAGGGGCCACGGATCAACCTGCACACCCCCCATAAAGAGAGCCGCTTCCGTTTCCGGGGAACAGACCAGTTGAAGCCCGCCGTTTTCTCCTTCTTTCATGCCGTAATCGATGTAAAGTTGCAGCACTTCTGCATCCCATTTCGTAAAAAGCGTCCTCGATTTAAGATAGGCCAAGGCCTCTTCCGCATTTTCCCAGTGATTCTTCCGTCTCACGGCCCTGACAGCCAGGGGATGGTCCTCCACGCTCATCTTGAAGCGATAAAATTCCGGAGGCAGGAAAATGGGCTCTATGAGAATCATGGCCTTTGCAGCCAGACCATACCGCGCAACAGCAAGGGCCAGGACGGTTCCTCCCATGGAGTGACCGACAAGGTATGGGTTTTCGATGCCGCCTTTTTCACAGAAGGCGACGATATCCCCGGCAATAGTCATCCAGGGGAGAGCGCCATTTTCGGGATTGGCGGCACGGTAGTCCACAATATGGGGAACAACGACCCGGTACATGGATGTAAGGTCTCTGGCAACAGGATGCCACAGCCAGGATATAAAACCCGTTGCATGGAGAAGAATCAGGGTTTTATTCCCATCGCCGTATGAAAGATACGGCATCTCAGCGTCACCGATATTCTGCATCATCAACTCAGGAATCAATTTCTTTCCATACCCTTTTATTTTCAGTTTTTCAAAGTGTGAACCATTGCCATACCTGTATAGAAGAACAGGGCTTTCCTGTCAAAACTTTTCATCGGAAAATCCGGACCGAAGCCCCTTAAATACAAGGGCAGACAGGATATAAAAACACAGGGCCAGAACAACCACTGCTTTAAACCCCCACCCTATGGCAATCAATAATGTCCCTGCCGTGCCCATAACGGAGAAGAAACCGTTGATGCCCCACGCCCAGGGAATAAGTTCCGGTCGATCCGGCGTTAACCGGTCGAGGCCGGACGGAAACGGCAGTCCCATGGGAACGGCAAGGGGAGCGATGAGCAAGCTGCATACCATCATGCGTTTCCATAAAGACAGACCCGACAGAATATCCTGAAGCCACCGGTCCGAGGTCAAGAAAACGACTCCCATGATAACAATGACAACGATGGCCCGTTGCAGGCGTTTGGGTTTCATTCCGGCGGTTTTTCCCGCCATCAGGCTTCCGATCCCTGAATATACCAGAAATGAACCGATGACGATGCATGCGGAAAACACCGGATCATACAGGTAACGGATGAATTGCTGCATGATGGATATCTCGAGAAACATATAGGCAAGCCCCAAGGCGCCGAAATAAACAAATGTTGCCGGCAAACCCTGTGCATTGCGAAGAGTGAACGGTATGGGAAACAAAATGAACACCATTCCGAATAGAAACAGAATACACACAATCACCCAGACCAGAATATAGCCCCAATCCATAAAAGGAAGCCAATCCCGGTCAAATGATCCGATATATTGCTTCAGCATATGGATTTTTAAACTGTGGGAAAAAAAGGGGCTGTCATCCGTTGCGGGCTTCACATGGAAAGGATACATGCTGTAAAATGCGTCCCTGTCGGGAGACAACAACTGCATCGCTGCAAGATAGAAATGCTCTTTCGCGAGTTTGTTGAAGACATTTGTTTCCCTTTCCTCAATCCCCGGGTAATAAGACACGTCGAAAAGCCGGCTTTTAGAGAATCTCCTGACCGTATCAATATCGCCCTGCTGGAAAGCGCCGTTTTTTATAAGAAGGGTCGCTGTCTGCCAGCTTCTGATCATGATGATGGATCGGGCAGGATGGTTTTTCCCGTGCTTTTCAACAGCCTCGACAGCCATGGCCATAAGCTTTATATTGTCCCGGGGGGGATTTTTTATCCATCGGGATACGCTCAATATACCCCCGGGCTTGAGACGGTCCAGGCAGATCATGAACGCCTCCGTCGTAAAAAGATAATTTTCGCTGACGGCGTAAACCCCTGCGGATGCGGACCCCATGGATTCCAGGAGATTGATATGGAGCAGATCGAACCGCTGATCCGTTCTATGAAGAAAGCCGCGACCCTCTTCCGTAAAAACGCGGGTCTGCTCAGGATGATAGACGTCTCCGGCAAACTCCCTGTAAGGACCCTGCATCAGCCGGACGATATCCCTGTTCATTTCCACAACGGAAATGGTCCTTGCTCCATGGTATCGGGCATTGAGAATTTCCGTACCGGCGCCTCCGCCGATAATGAGCACATCCGGGTTACTCAGAAGTTTATAGGCAAGGGCATTGGTTCGGTAATCCATGACATGCATGTTATCTAAACGGCGCGAAGCTTCATGTATGGCGCCGACCGTGTTCCCATCCACAAAGAGCCCTTTCTGCTGCGGTAAAGGATACGGGCAGTTCAAACTCATGTCGGGCAGATAATGATATGCGGGGCTGCCGACAACGGTGGTAAGCCCGAGAGGACCAAAGATTTCTACCTCTTTTCTCGCTCCCATGAGATTTTCAGCCTGAACGAGGTCCTTGTTGGGACTCATGGGGGGCGGTATGTGACGCAGAAAAAACATATAAAGAGGAAACATGGCCACCATCAAGATACAGGCGGTGAACTTTCTCGTTGCATTGCCGCTCACACTCAAGCTTGCACCAAACAGAATGATCGACATGACCAGCATCATGCCATGAGGCGTCACATGAAAAAAAGACATCAGGACAATCAAACTCCCCATCCCCGAACCTGTCAGGTTGGCAAAATAGATACTGTGGATATGTTCCGGCATGGCGGTCAGGGAAATCCCGATAGCCGTGGCGCCCAATAGGAAGGGGATCAGTAGGGACAGGCTCAAATAAACAAGGCGGAGGATTTCATAAGGCTGCCAGATGATCATCTGGGGATTGAAGGCAATCAGACGATTCAGATACAGGTTTATCCAGATCGATGACATGAGGAGAAGGGGGACAAAAAACAGGATTTCGGAAAAGCGGTGCAACAATTTCTTCCTGAATAGCAGGATGAATGTGCCGCTCGCTCCGAATCCAAGCAGAGCGATGCTTATGATGAGGTAGGCAAAATGATACCAGTACTGGATGGAGAACAACTTCACCAGGAGGACCTGGTAGGAAATCAGAACAGCGGAAATCATGAAAACCGACGTCTGAACGCGTCCTAATGACAGTGGCACCGCCATATCGACTCACTCATTGAGACTTTTGGAAAATGGGTTCTGCAAGGCGAATCGAAGATTTTTATAAAAGATTCTGAGCAGAGCAAAGCTCCTTTTTCAAATCTTGTTAATCGCGCTTCCCCGTCAGAGGAACAAAACGTACCGGCATCAGGTTCCTGGTTGTTATGAGGCCGTGTTGATCCTTCATGATCATCACAAGGTTTTGAAACATGAAGGCCCCGCCGACGGGAATAACCATGCGGCCATTTTTCTTTAACTGATCCTTCTTTACAATCGGGGAAAGAACGGCTGCCTGGTAACCGGAACCCGTACCGACTTCCAGAACCTTACTCGTTTTGTTCAGATTAAGAACCTCCGTCATATACGCAACAATGTAAGGTTGGGAAATCGTCTGACCATATCCGATGGGCAGAGGAGAATCATCATAGGCAGCGCCGACATAACGATCGGAAACGAATTTGTGGCGAAGAACCGACATCATTGAGCGGAGCACGCGGTCATCCGTGATCCCCCTTCGCTTAATCTGCGTTTCGACCATGGCCGCCCTCTGATCCAGAAAGTCTGCATTCTCAGGGTTTGCGGCCAATGTGCTGTGTCCGATGGATAACGCGAGGGATAACGTGAATGCCAGCATGACGGATAAAGCGTGTCGTGAAAACCTGTTTCCCTGACTTCTGCGCTTCATACTGTTCACACAGACAGTTTTGAAATACTTGAAAGTCTTATAATATTAATTCGTCACAACGACGGAGTAACCAATGGGAGCGGGGATGCGACCTGCAATCACGATGATCGGAATGAGAGAGAAGAACTATCAGAAAACAAATACAGCGGCGGCGACTACGGTCGTGTATCCTGCATTTTTAACAATGGCAGACTGGGTCACATTGCGAGTTCTGACGATCTTTCCGCTGATCTTGAATATTTCTTTTTTTTCGTCCCAGCTTTCATCGACATCAAAATCGATGCCCAGGGTAGAGGCCAACATGCCTGCAGCCAGGTCTTCCGCATAGTCCCCCGCCTGTTTTTCTGTCTGACCGAAGGCATGATGCTCGCTGATATATCCATAAGATGACTTATCCGCCGGAATGGCACAACCGACGGACGCGGCGAGGAGTCGCTTGGGTTCATTGCTGCAGCAACGGCTCATGACGCAAAAAGTAATGGCGCCGGGAACCATCTCCTTGCTTCCCTGTGTTTTAGAAACCATTTTACACCCCGGCGGGAAGATACTCGATACCTGCACAAGGTTGAATTTTTCTATACCCGCATCTCTCAGGGCCCGCTCAAAGGAGTGGAGTTCGTCCTTGTGGGTGCCGACGCCCTTTGTAAAAAAAATTCTTTTGGGAACGAACTGGTTCATTTCCCCCTCCTGAAGCGTTTTATTTTTCCGATCGCTCATTATCAGCTTGATTATAACATGTCAACAACAGGATTTCTATTTCGAAGCCCCTGTCCGCAACGTAACGAAAAATGTCGCCTCCCCCCTATTTATGAGAAGCAGAACCGTCTCTTCCCGGCGGTCCCGGGAAATTTCC
>JAPLJQ010000013.1 GCA_026388495.1 Deltaproteobacteria bacterium
GATTGCCACGGCACTGTGTGTCTCGCAATGACCAGTTGCATACATTTAAAGGTCTCGGACTATCACGGTGCGTAGCGCCTCGCAATGACGGGTATCGACTTTTTATGAATTCATCAAAGAGGGGGAGGTATTGGTAACGATGGGAGAGGAAGAGAAAAATCAGTTGAAGGAGATTTATCCGGTGCCTGCTTGGATCAGGCAAAAGGCCTATATCAAGGGAAAACCCGAATATGAGAAGCTCTGGAAGCGCTCTATTGAAGAACCAGATGCCTTCTGGTCTGAGGTTGCGGGAGAGTATGTGGAATGGTTCAAGAAATGGGACAAGATCGAAGATTATAATTTTGATGTGAATAAAGGGCCCATTTATGTGAAGTACTTTGAGGGCGGCAAACTCAATGTCTCTTACAACTGTCTTGATCGACATCTCCCGATCCGCGGGGATAAAATTGCCATTCAATGGGAAGGAAACGAACCCGGGGAAGACAGGGCATACACCTACAGACAACTCCATGAAGAGGTCTGCAGGTTCGCCAATGTCCTGAAGTCCCTCGGTGTGAAGAAGGGAGACAGGGTTTGCTTCTATCTTCCCATGATTCCCGAACTGCCCATTGGAATGCTTGCCTGTACGCGGATCGGCGCCGTCCACAGTGTTGTTTTCGGCGGTTTTTCCGCCGACTCCTTGAAAGACAGAATCCAGGACAGTGAATCCAGGGTGCTGGTGACCTGCGACGGGACATTCCGGGGCGCCAAGGCCGTTCCTCAAAAGAATGGCGCCGACGAAGCGGTAAAGGCCTGTCCTTCCGTGGAAAAGGTCATTGTCGTAAGAAGGGTCGGGGATAAAATTGCCTGTACCATGAAAGAGGGAAGAGACCTGTGGTGGCATGAGGAGATGGCAAAGGCCCGCGCCGATTGCGAGCCCGAATGGATGGATGCAGAAGACCCCCTCTTTATCCTTTATACTTCCGGTTCCACTGGCAAACCGAAAGGGGTTATGCACACGACCGGCGGATACCTGGTATTCGTGGCCTATACCCATAAAATGATTTTCGACTATCATGAGGAAGATATCTTCTGGTGCACCGCCGACATCGGTTGGGTCACGGGACACAGTTACATCGTCTATGGTCCCCTCTGCAACGGAGCAACCTCGGTGATGTTTGAAGGCGTCCCCAACTATCCCGATGTAAGCCGTTTCTGGAAAGTGGTGGAAAAATACAAAGTGACCATTTTCTACACGGCTCCCACGGCCATCCGGGCCATCGCCAAGGAGGGGAGCGATTGGGTCAAGAAGGCGGACATATCCTCTCTGCGCATCCTGGGCTCCGTGGGTGAACCCATCAACCCGGAGGCCTGGAACTGGTATCATCACTACATCGGACGGGACGAGCTGCCCATCATGGATACGTGGTGGCAGACGGAAACGGGCGGCGTTCTCATCACGCCCCTGCCGGGCGCCATTGATCTCAAGCCCGGCATGGCAACCCTGCCTTTCATGGGTGTCTGGCCGGCCATTGTTGATGAAAGGGGCGAGGAGGTTGCGGAAACGGTTACATCCGGAGCTTTGTGCATCAAGAAACCGTGGCCCGGCATCATGAGGGGCGTCTATGGAGACCCCATAAGATTTCAGGAGATTTACTTTATCCAGGTTCCCGGCTACTATTTTACAGGAGACGGGGCCAACAGGGATGAGGATGGATACTACCAGCTGACAGGCCGTATTGACGACGTGATCAACGTTTCCGGCCACAGGCTGGGAACGGCGGAAATCGAGAGCGCCCTGGTGGCTCACGAAAAAGTTGCCGAGGCGGCGGTCGTTGGCTATCCCCATGACCTGAAAGGACAGTCCATTTACGCCTATGTGACACTGAAGACAGGCGTTGAAAAATCGGAGACACTGAAGAAGGAGCTGGTGGCGCACGTCAGAAGTATGGTGGGCCCCATCGCTACCCCGGAAAAGATTCAGTGGGCCGATGCATTGCCAAAGACCAGAAGCGGTAAAATCATGCGGAGGATCCTGAGAAAAGTCGCTGCAAATGAAATAGGGGAACTGGGAGATACAACCACACTGGCTGATCCTGCCGTTGTGGATGATATTGTGAAGAACAGAGTGAAATAAGGCGAAAGGAGCAAAAGGTGAATATTATCGCTTGTGTGAAACAGGTGCCGGATACGGAGACCCAGATCAGAGTCAAGCCGGACGGATCGGGAATTGATGAGACGGGAATCAAATGGGTCATGAATCCCTATGATGAATTTGGCGTTGAAGAGGCCCTGAGGTTGAAAGAGAAAATCGGTGGAGAGGTAACCATTGTTTCTCTGGGGCCGGCAAGAGCCCTGGAAAGCATCAGAACAGCCCTGGCCATGGGAGCGGATAAGGGCATCCATATCAATGATCCCGCCCTTGACGGCGCCGATGCCTATAACACGGCAATGGCAATGGCTGCCGCCATTAAAAGCATTCCTTATGATATGATCTTCTGCGGACAGAGAGCCATTGACGACGACTCCGGACAGGTCGGAGCGATCCTTGCCGAGCTTCTGGATATTCCACAGATGACGGTTGTCACAAAAGTCGATGTGGACGGCAATGCCGTCAAAGTGATAAGGCCCATCGAAGGCGCCCAGCTTCTGATTGAGAGTTCCCTGCCCTGTGTGATTACTGCCCAGAAGGGTTTGAACGAACCGCGTTATGCGTCCCTGCCGGGGATCATGAAGGCAAAGAAGAAACCGGTCGATGTCTTTGACGCCGCCTCCCTGGGTGTAACGGTGGATATAAAGGCCCGTGTCGCGAAGACGATGCCTCCGCCCGCCAGACCTCCGGGAAAAATCATCTGCGGCGAAGACCCGGCGGAAAAGGCCAGAGAGCTGGCGAAACTGCTCAGAGAAGAAGCGAAGGTGATTTAGTTTTTGATGATGGAGGAATGAAAAATGGCAAAAGGTGTATGGATCGTTGCTGAACAGAGGTACGGCGCTTTTCGTAAGATCAGTTTTGAACTTGCCAGCACGGCCAGAAAGCTTGCGGACCATCTTGGAGAAGAAGTCGGGGCCGTTCTTCTTGGTTCCGGCATTGAAGGGATTGCCGGCGAACTCGGGAAATACGGTGTTGATAAAGTATATGTGGCAGATAATGCCTTGCTTGAACCCTATACAACGGATGCCCATTGTGCAGCCGTCGCCCGCCTTGTGAAGGAAAATGATCCCTCCATTCTTCTTCTGGGCGCATCCACCCAGGGAAAAGACCTTTCCTCCCGGCTCGTGGGGAAGCTGGCGACGGGAATGGCGACGGACTGCCTGGACGTGAAGATCGTCGACGGCAAACTGCTGGCATCACGTCCCATGTATGCGGGGAAGTGTTTCGCTGAAGTGGTTGTATCCACATTTCCTCAGATGGCAACGCTTCGGCCCAATGTATTTCCCGTCGTGGAGAATTCCAGGACAGCGGAAGTAATCAAATTTGACCCGGGCCTGGATACGGGGCAGTTAAAGACAAAAGTCCTCGAAGTCCAGAAGGATACAACCGGAAAGGTGGACCTGACGGAAGCCAATATTATTGTATCCGGCGGACGGGGGATGAAGGGGCCGGAAAATTATGTCATCATCGAAGAGCTTGCTGATGTCCTGGGTGCGACGGTTGGCGCGTCAAGAGCGGCGGTAGACGCCGGCTGGAGACCCCAGAAGGACCAGGTCGGGCAAACGGGAAAGGTCGTTTCTCCCAATCTGTATATAGCCTGTGGCATTTCTGGTGCCATTCAGCATCTGGCGGGAATGGGCTCTTCAAAATATATTGTGGCGATCAACAAGGATCCGGAAGCTCCGATCTTCGCGAGGGCCGATTACGGCATTGTGGATGATCTGTTCAAGGTGGTTCCTGAACTCACAAAAGAAGTCAAGAAACTGCTCGCATAGTGCGGGGATCAGATAACAGGGAGCAGAAAAGATTTTAGATGACCCCTAATCCCTAACGGAGGCGTTATGGAATTATCAAAATTTTCGGTTGGCCATGAAGGCAGGGAAGTCTTCTGGAATGCTGAGCATTTTGAAGGTCTCCTTTTTACCTTTACGGCCGTTGCCCTTGCCATATTTGCCTACGGCGTTTACCGAAGATGGCAGATGTGGACCGCTCTCGGAAAATCAGAGATCAGAAATGACCGCATGGGCGAGCGGATCAAAATGCTCCTCGTCAACGGTCTTCTTCAGATCAAGACGTTCAAGGACGTCTATCCGGGTATCATGCACGGATTCATTTTCTTCGGGTTTTTTGTCTTGATATTCGGGGCGGCGTTTGATGCGACGGAATTTCACATTGCCGAACCGCTGGGTGTTCCCTTTCTGACGGGCAGGTTTTATCTTGTCTTTTCCTTTCTGATGGAGCTGTTCGGCTTGTTTGTCCTGATTGGCGTGTTCCTTGCCCTCGACAGGAGATACATCACACGGCCCGACCGGCTGGGATACAAGGGAGATTCGGATAATACGCCGGATGACGCCATTGTCCTTCTTTTAATCGGAAGCATCATCATCACCGGTTTTGTGATTGAGGCGTTAAGAATCCACGTAACCAATCCTCCCTGGGAAGTCTGGTCTTTTGCCGGTTATGCCCTGTCAAAGGCCTTTGCCGGTGTGGATCATGATACAGCAAGGACGTCCCATAAGGTGATGTGGTGGGTTCATACCTTCATTTCCCTGGGGTTTATCGCCTATATCCCCTATTCGAGGATGTTACATATCATCACGACCCCGGCCAATCACTTTATGGCCGCACTTTCGCCTGTGGGGCGCCTCGAACCCATCCGGGACTTTGAGACGGCGGAGTCCTTCGGTGCGGGACAGCTCGAAGAATTCACCTGGAAGCAGATCTTTGACGCCGACGCCTGCACCCGTTGCGGGCGATGTCAGGACGGGTGTCCAGCCTATCTGTCCGGGAAACCCCTTTCACCCAAAAAAATGGTACAGGACCTGAAGACCTACTGGCTTTTTCGAGCCCCTCTGGTCGTGGCGGCAAAAAAGGCGGCGAAGAGCGCAGGCGCTCCCGCCGTTCCCGAGACACCGTCCCCGGAAAAAGCGATGGTGGGCGAGGTTGTTGATCTTCATGAACTGTGGGCCTGCACGAACTGTATGTACTGCATGGAGCATTGCCCGTCTTCCATCGAACATGTGCCGAAAATCGTCAACATGAGGCAATACAAGGTACTCATGGAAGCGGATTTTGCTTCCGAGCTCCAGTTGACTTTCCGGAATATGGAAAACAATTCCAATCCATGGGGAATCGGCGCTCATCTCCGGGCGGAGTGGGCAAAGGACCTCGGGATCAATACACTGGCGGAAGATCCCAACGTGGAGTACCTTTTTTATGTGGGATGTTCCGGATCGTTCGATGACCGCGGGAAAAAGGTATCCATGGCCTTTGCAAAGATCCTCAAAACGGCGGGCGTCAGGTTCGGAATCCTCGGTGCGGAAGAGGGATGCTGCGGTGATTCGGCCATGAGGGCCGGCAATGAGTATCTTTCACAGGCCCTCATGCAGGCGAACATCGAGATCATGAACGGTTATGGCGTGAAGAAGATTATCTGCACCTGTCCCCATGGGTACAATACCATAAAGAAGGATTATCCCCACTTCGGCGGCAATTTTGAAGTCTACCACCATACGGAAATCATTGCGGGTCTGCTTTCATCAGGAAAGATCATCCTGAAAAAACCCGTTGAGGGGCGGTATACATATCACGATTCCTGTTTCCTCGGGAGGTACAATAACATTTACGATCATCCCCGAACAATACTGCAGGCCGTTCCGGGCATGAAACAGGTGGAGATGGAAAGAACCCTCGACAGGAGCTTCTGCTGCGGCGCCGGTGGAGCGAGGATGTGGATGGAAGAGGATATCGGTGATCGTATCAATAACCTGAGAACAGATCAGGCCATTGCCGCGCAGGCCAGTGCGGTTGCCGTTGGGTGTCCTTTCTGCCTGACCATGTTGGCTGACGGGATCAAGGCCCGGTCGATGGAAGAATCCATGTCTGCATTTGACATTGCTGAAATCGTCTGGCGTTCCATGGATCTGGAAGAGGTCAAACCGCCGGTGGATGTCTGCGCCCCGGCGCAACAGGGTAATTTATAAGGAACATAGAAAGGAGGGCGTTTCATCATGGCGGGAGAGATCAGATATCAGGACAAACCGTGGTTGAAGTCTTACGAAAAAGGGGTTCCGGAGACCATCCACTATGAAGAGCTCTGCATGCCCCACATCCTTGACAGGACGGCAGGAAAGTTTCCCCAGAATCCGGCCCTCGTCTTTCAGGGTTATACATTGAACTTCAGGGAATTAAAAGACATGGTGGACCGGTTTGCCGCCTGTCTTGCAGCTTTCGGGATCAAACAGGGGGACGCCGTCGCTATCCTCCTGCCCAATGTGATTCCCTGTGTCGTTGCCTATTTTGCCATATTGAAGATCGGGGCCGTTACGGTGATGAATAATCCTCTATACACCGATCGCGAACTGGAACATCAGTTCAATGATTCCGGTTCTCTGGCGCTTATTACCCTCGATCTCCTGGCGAACCGCATGATTGATCTCCGCCCGAAAACAAAAATCAGGCAGATCGTCTATACGTCCATCGGAGATTATCTTCCCTTTCCGAAAAATCTGCTCTTTCCCCTGGTAGCAAAAAAGAAAAAACTGGCTGCAGACGTTAAGCCCGCCCAGGATGTTTTTAAATGGAAAGACTGCATCGCCAAATATTTGCCAAATCCGCCGTCTGCCACACTGGGCTTTGAGGACGTAGCCATGTATCAGTACACCGGAGGAACAACGGGCGTTTCCAAAGGGGTGATGCTCACCCATGCCAACCTGAGCAAGCAGGTGCAGCAGCTAAGTGCCTGGTTCCCGAAATTTGCCGGTGGGACGGAAATCATGCTGGGGGCGCTACCCTATTTCCATGTCTTCGGGTTATCCGTGTCCATGAATTTTTCTGTACATATGGGATGGTCTCAGGTTCTTGTTCCCAGGCCGCAGCCGGAACCCCTCCTTGAGGCGATCAGAAATTTCAGACCGACGTTCGCGCCCCTCGTGCCAACCATGTATATCGGGATGCTCAATCACCCTGATTTGAAAAAAACAGACATGGGTAGTATCAAAGGGGCCTTCTCCGGAAGCGCGCCCCTTCCCGTAGAGGTCATCCATGATTTTGAAAAAATGACAGGGGCCGTGATTGTTGAGGGATTCGGGCTGACCGAAACCACCCCGGTGACCCACGTCAACCCCTTCGGCGGCGTTCGGAAGGTCGGAAGCATCGGCGTCCCCATTTCCGATACGGATGCCCGAGTTGTCGATCTTGATACGGGTCTGCAGGATGTTCCCGTGGGGGAGCGGGGGGAGCTGATCCTCAAAGGCCCCCAGATTATGAAGGGATACAAGGATATGTCCGATGAAACGGCGAACACCCTCCGGAACGGGTGGTGTTACACGGGAGATATCGCGACGATGGATGAGGATGGGTACTTCTACATTGTTGACCGCAAGAAAGACATGATCATCTCCGGTGGTTTCAATGTCTATCCTCGGGATATTGACGAGGTCTTATACCAGCATCCCAAGGTTCAGGAAGCCTGTTCCATAGGAGTTTCCGATCCGAAGCGGGGTGAAAACATCAAGGTGTTTGTTGTTCTCAAGGAAGGGGAAACAGCCACAGGAGAGGAACTGATCGAGTACTGTAAAACGAAGCTGGCAAAGTACAAACTTCCGTCAGAGATCGAATTCCGCAAGGAGCTTCCGAAGACGAACGTAGGAAAAATTCTCCGAAAGCAGCTCAAGGCGGAGGAGATGGAAAAGCGTCAATAATAAAAAATAAAATAAATAGAAATAAATAGGGACAGCGCCCAATTTTATGAAGGAAAATGGGCGCTGTCCCTATTTTAGGCCCCGAATTTCTCCAGCCGGCGGGCGTGGGCAAGGGCAAGTCCCATGAGATACATCGTGGGCACTCTTCCCAGGCCGCCCAGAATGCAGTCTCTCTCGCCGAATTTCTCCACCCTGTCCGGTCTGCACGTCGCTGACGACAGGATGACCGGTACTGCGTGCCAGCTGTGAGAGGCGAGGGCGGCAGGCGTGGAATGATCGCCCGTAACAACGAGAACATCGGGATTGAGTTCCGTGACAAGAGGAATCAGGGAATCCACTTCTTCAATCACCTTAACCTTGGCATCGAAATCTCCGTCTTCACCCCTTGAATCCGTCGGCTTTATATGGACGAAAAAGAAATCATACGCCTTGTAGTTTTCCCGGAGGGCCATGAATTCTGCCCGGATGCTTTCAGGCTGCGGACCGATCGTCATGCCCAGAAGACGGGCAATGCCGCGGTACATGGGATAGCCAGCAATGGCCAGGGCATTCAGTCCGTACCTCTGTTCCATGGAGGGGTATTGCCGGTACCTTGAATAACCCCGAAGAAGCAACATATTGGCCTTTTTCTCGTCGGACAGGATATTCCTGGCTTTATTGACAAGTTCATGAAGAAGCGCTGCTGTTTCTTCCGCCTCCGGGACCAGGGCTTTCGGTGAAAATGGATGAAGGCCCGTCTGCTGGGGATCCGTTTCCTGGATTTCGTCTCTGAGACCGTCGCCCCTCAGGGCAAGAAGTGCGCGGTGTTCCCGGACCGGCTCGAAGATAACCTCCACACGGTCAGAAATCCTTCCCATGTTATTCTGGAGCTTTTTGCAGATTCTCTTATTGGTTTCGTTGTCGATACGACCGGCGCGCCGGTCGACGATGATCCCATTCGTATCAATGGTGGCGAAATTGACACGAATGAGGAGATCCCTGTCGGTCATGGGAAAGTCGATCCCTGCTGCTTCCAGAATTCCCCTTCCGATGTTGTTTTTGAAGGGATCATAACCGAAAAGAGCGAAATGGGCCGGGCCGCTTCCCGGTGTGATGCCGTATCCGACGGGGTCCAGAAGCCCGCAGACGGACTTGCCTGCCAGGGCATCGAGGTTGGGTGTCCGTGCCGCTTCCAGTTCTGTCTGATCCCTCCCGCCCATGGGCAGCCCGCCGAGACCGTCCATGATGAGAAAAATGATCTTCGTATTATTTTTTACCACCAGCGTATCGATGAATTCCGCTTCCATACAACACCTCGTAAGATCTTTTCTAAATTGGATTCAGGTAGTGCGAATCAAAGGTTTTTTCTGGTTTCGTTATTTCTTAACCGCCTTCTTACACGCTTTCGAGCACTATCGCCATACCCTGTCCGCCGCCGATGCACAGGGTAGCCAGCCCCAGGTTGAGGTTTCTCTTTTTCATCTGCATCGCCAGTGTGTACGTGATCCTGGCGCCGGTGCAGCCGATAGGATGGCCGATAGAAATGCCGCTTCCGTTTACATTGCATCTGTCCGGATCGATCTTAAGTTCCCGGAAGCAGGCAATCGCCTGGGACGCAAAGGCTTCATTCAGTTCGATAACGTCGATATCCTTCATTGACAGGCCTAATTTCTTGAAAATCTTCCGTGTCGCCGGGATGGGCCCCAGACCCATGTAGGCAGGATCGACGCCGCCGGAGGCAAATCCTTTTATTTTTGCCAGGGGCGACACGCCCAGTTCCCTTGCTTTTTCTGAACTCATGACGACGACAGCCGCTGCACCATCGTTGATTCCTGAGGCATTGCCCGCCGTGACGGTTCCTCCCTCTTTGTTGAAGGCGGCAGGCAATTTGGACATCTTTTCCAGGGAGGTATCCATGGGCCGTTCGTCGACCTCAAATAAAAGCGGATCTCCCTTTTTCTGTGGGATCACAACGGGAACGATTTCTTTTCCACATGTTCCATCGGCAATGGCCGCTCTCGCCCGTTGATGACTCATCAGGGCAATTTCATCCTGCTCCCGACGGGAAATTCCATATTTTACCGCAATATTTTCTGCGGTGAAACCCATATGATACCCGTTGAATATTTCATAAAGGCCGTCATGAACCATGATGTCCATGATCTGTCCGAAAGGCATGTTCATCCGGTATCCCCAGCGGGCATCCGTCAGGGCGTACGGCACGTTGCTCATGTTTTCCATGCCCCCTGCCACGATAATATCCGCATCGCCCGCCTGGATGATCTGCGATGCCAGGGTGATGGCCTTCATGCCGGAAGCGCATACCTTATTGACGGTGATTGCGTTCGTTTCTTCAGGAAGACCGGCATAAATACCGGACTGCCTCGCTGGATTCTGTCCGAGGGCTGTCTGGAGGACGTTTCCCATAATGCATTCATCTACATAGACCGGCGTCAGGGTGTCTTTATAATCATAGTATTTTTTATTGATATCGGTCATGTCGAACTCACCAAAGATATCAGGACGACCGGATTTCACAAGGTCACTGACGGCAGGGCGCAACCCGGCCCTCCTTATGGCCTCCTTGATGACCAGGGCGCCCATGTCAACCGTTCTGATACCCTTCAATGAGCCGCCAAAGTTACCGACGGCTGTCCGTGCTCCACTGACGATCACGACTTCTCTCATGTTAAACCCTCCTTGAGACCGTTGAGTTGCTTCGTTTCATGTGTTCATCCCACACCTGCTTTCGCAGGAAACCTTCATGCACCGTGGGGCGCCACGAGGCGTAAAACGGCACACGGTCATTCCCACGAAAATGGGAATCCAGATTTATGTGTTCTGCTCGATGGATTCAACGAAAGCCACTTCCCTCGGCACCTTATAGGAGGAAAGATAGGTTCTGCAGTGTCTCACGATCTCTTTTTCGTCTGTTTGTATTTCCGGCTGTCTGACAATCAGAGCCTTAACGATTTCACCTCTCATCAAATCTGGTTTGCCTACCACCATGGCGGTTTTAACGGCAGGGTGAAGTTTGAGAATCTGTTCGATCTCGAGAGGATACACATTAAAGCCGCTCGTGATAATCATCCGTTTTTTCATGCCTTTAAGAAAGATATAACCGTCCTCATCAATCTTCGCCAGATCGCCCGTATGAAGCCAGCCGTTTCTCATGACGCGGGCCGTCGCCGCTTCATCCTTATAATACCCCTTCATCACGTTGTCACCCCGGATAACCAGTTCTCCGATTTCCCCTGTGGGGACTTCATGGTCATCTTCATCCATGACCGCTGCTTCCGTGCCGGGAACGACAGTGCCAATGGAACCGGGCTTATGGATCATCTCCCGTCTCCCTACTGAACAGACGGGAGAGGCCTCCGTCAGGCCGTATCCCTCCCTCAGGATCACCTTGAATTTATCTTCGAACAGAGGGATGAAGTCAGGGGGCATGGTCGATCCTCCCGTAATGCAGAATTCGAGGGATCCCAAGTCATATTTTTCTGTTCCCTGGTGAACGATCATACCGAGGAAAAGCCTGGGTACTGCGGCGAGGTAGGTTACTTTTTCTTTTTCGATCGTGGAGAAAATTCCTTCCAGGCTGAATCGGTCCATCAAAACAATACTGGCCCCGATCCGGATGGCTCCCAACATGTTTCCCACGGCTCCAAAGGAGTGAAAAAGGGGAATAAGGGCGAGGCTCCGGGACTTTTCAGTGCAATGATAAACATCCCGGAGAAGATTGGCCTGCGTCAGGAGATTGCGGTGCGTCAGGACGGCCCCCAGGGACTTTCCGGTAAGACCCGCGGTATAGATGATCACGGCGGGATCATCATCGTCGATCGGTGGTATTTCAAAGGTAAAAGGACCTTCCTGCATGATTTTCCAGAAGGGTGAGTCGCTATCCGGTCCGCTGGTTGTGATGAGATGACGGCAGAGGGGCAAATCCGTTGAGAGGGCATCGATTTTTTTTGCCAGAGGCGTTTCGGTAATCAGACATTTTGCGTCGCTGTTTCCCAGGAGGTGACGCAATTCGTATGGCGTGGACAGGACATTCAATGTCACGGCGACAGCGCCGATTTTTTGGACGGCAAAGTAAGATATGACAAACTCAGGACAGTTGGGGAGCATAACGGCAACCGTATCTCCTTTTCTTATGTCCATATGTTTCAGTTCATTTGCAAGGGCATTTACGGCCCTGTTCAATGCCTCATAGGTCAGGCTGTTTCCGTCATAGATAGTTGCCACATTGTTACCGTACCGTTTACAGCTTTCTTCAAACATCTGGCCAAGATTCATGGTTATGTGTCCCTCTCACCGATTATTTAGTTTTATTTTAACACATGGCAGATCACTTTTTCAAGAAGAACTCTTTTCCTGTTTTCCCTTGCTTGCAGGCTCTTTTTCCCCTATAATTATACAGGAATTGAATCTCCCGTCAGCAGGGCTGGGCTTTCCGGCGGGAAAATGGGTAGCGTCTTCAATCCGGGGCATACCAAACGTAGATCTTAAAAAATTCGAGGAGTAAACAGATGAAAAAGTCATTATGGATCGTTTTTTTGGTGTTGTTATGGTCTGTATCGCCTGCGGCTGCTGTGGAACTGAAGGTAGGGGATAAAGTGCCGGATTTCAGATTAAAGGATTCACTTGGCAAGGAATACACGCTGGCTTCACCGGAGTTGAAAGGGCGGGTGATCTACTTCAACTATTCGGATCCTGGTTCAAAAGACATGAACAAACATGTCGATGATGCCCTCAAGCGAGATCCGGGGCTGGATCGGAAAAAAAGCTACGCAGGGTTCGGCATTGCCAACATGAAAGCCAGCCTGCTCCCCAATTTTGCCATCGCAAA
>JAPLJQ010000401.1 GCA_026388495.1 Deltaproteobacteria bacterium
AAGGAAAAGCTGATGTCCCAGCTTGTCCAGGCCCAGAAGATGGAAGCGATCGGCACTCTGGCCGGGGGAATAGCCCATGACTTTAATAATATCCTTGGCGCCCTGATCGGTTATACGGAATTGGCTATTGGAGAATCACAGGAAGAGACAAAACAGTGTCACCTCGAACAGGTTCTTAAGGCCAGTGACCGTGCGAAGGATCTGGTGAAGCAGATCCTTTCCTTCGCCCGCCAGACGGATCAAGAGCGAAAGCCTGTCGAGGTAAGCATCATCTGTAAAGAAGCGCTCAAACTGTTGAGATCATCCCTGCCGACGACCATCGAGATTCGACGAAACATCACATCCGCGCGGACCACGGTTCTCGCAGACCCCACACAGATCCACCAGATACTGATGAATCTCTGTACCAACGCTGCCCATGCTATGCGAGAAAAGGGCGGCCTGATGACTGTATGTCTTGCCAATGTAAACATATTTCCAGATACTCTACCCATAATTCCGCATTTACAGGCCGGCCCTTACGTTCAAATGATAGTTAGCGATACGGGCCATGGCATCGATCCTGCCATCATGGAACGGATCTTTGACCCTTTCTTTACGACAAAGGATGTGGGAGAGGGGACCGGCTTGGGTCTTGCGGTGGTATACGGCATTGTGAATAATCTTGGGGGGACCATTACTGTGCAGAGCGAACCGGGAGAAGGGGCCGCATTCAATGTCTATCTGCCCCTGATCGATAAGGGCATGCCCCGCGAAGCGAAGAAGATTTCACAGGTTCTTCCAACGGGAACTGAACGGATCCTCGTTGTGGATGATGAAGAATCACTCATGAAAATTATGAAAAAGATGCTGCAATCTCTTGGTTACGATGTTGTTGCGACGAGCAGCAGCGAGGAAGCCTTGAAACTATTTCTTGAAAAGCCGGAACGATTTGACATGGTTATTACCGATATGACCATGCCGCATATGACAGGAGTGGAATTGGCGAAGAAGCTCATGGAGATGAGGCCGGGGCTTCCGATCATTCTCAGTACGGGCTTTAGTGAAAGTATCAGTGAGGATAAGGTGCTGGGCGCCGGTTTTCGGAAATTGCTCATGAAACCGGTGTCTAAGACGGACCTTGCCCTGAGTGTAAGGGAGGTTATGGATGATGTTACAGATAGAAGCCCTTGATCCAAATTTCCCGGGCCAGCTCCAGCCCGGTCAGGCATGGCATGGTCATGTCGGTGACTACCAGATCATACGCTTCCGGATTCTCCATATGTTGCCAATAATGTTTCCAGTTGCGAAACCTGCAAAGGCGCCCTCCTATGATTTATGGTCGTCGGACAGGAATTCTTCCATTTTACGATAGCCTTCATCGACGCTGGCCTTGTAATCATCCCGGAGCTTTTTGTAGAAGTCAATCCATTCAGACATGAAGTTCCTGCCTTCTTCCGGGAACCCTTTGGTCTGATGCAACCAGAACTGGAACATCTTTTCTGCATTATTCTGCATGTTCACCATAGCGGAAAAAGATTTCTCAAAGCTCGTTTTGTTGTATTGCAACATCTGCTTGGCCATGAATTTCGTACCCATCTTTTCCTCCTTAAAATAGTTTATGTTTGCAAAGAGTCGAAAATTGCCGTTTTCGTCATTCCGGCGGAAGCCGGTTTTCTGTCCAAGTATTCTTGCGGTGGATGACGGCATGTGTCATGGGCTCAATCCTTCCGGTTTCAAAGGGTGAATTGAAAGAAATATAACCTAAATCAATAACAATGACATTATATACGTTCATATTAACACACAATGAAGCAATGAGCAAGATCGGGGCGATGATACATTGACACACAAGGGAGAAATCGGTACACTTCACTCAAACCAAGCATCATGTGAGCGGGGATAAAATTATGGATAATGAGATTGCAACCCAAATTGAAACAATCGAGCTTACGTTGGTTAAGGACTCCGTCCTTGGTTTTGACCCGTCGATTCTCTTCGTCCTGGACGATGTCGAAATCGGACAGCGCGAAATTGAAAATCTGAAATCCAAACTGGGGACCGACATTTTTACATATCTCTTTAACATTGCCAATTCTGCTTTTCATGGCAGCTTAAAAATGGGACCGGTCAAGCATTTTTTCGACGTTGTCAACCGCCTCGGTACGCAATACACAAAAGTGTTAATTCTGCTGTTCGCCATGCATCGTCTGGCTCAGGGAAATCACGACGCTGAAATCATCTATGCAAAAAGTTTTAGCGCTTCCGTCGTGGGAAGAATTATGGCTCGCGGTTTCGGTTTCCGGGATGATGGGGCGCGACAGGTAGAACTCGCCTGCCTCCTTGCGAATGTTGGCGCCCTGATGATGACAGTGTATCGCAGCCGTTATAGCGCCGCATATTATATTGCATCCGATGAATTTATCGAGCAGAATCATTCATATCTTACAGAAAAGATCATGCGCAGATTTCAACTTCCCGAATATCTCCATGAAATGATTCTGACCAATTGCTTCATCCTTGATCGCATGGGAATCGGTCTGCCTACAGTGGTAAAGTTGGCCATCAGCGCAGTGGACTGGTCTTTTCGAACCTTGAATAACAAGCTTGTCTTTCGATCCCCATATACTTCTTTGGAGGATAGGTTTGCCCCTTCCCTGGCAGCAATCGTCGAAGAGCAGTTTGCTGCTGCAGGCCTTAAAAAATACCTGGTTATTATAGCTGAAACAGATCAAGTACCGCAAAAAATGCACTAACAATATCTACTTAACAAATGGGGTAAGTGTTGCTATTTTGCCCGAAAACAAATTCGATTATAATCGAAACAACTACACCGTGTATTTCCCGTTGACAAATATCTCCAAACCAATTATGGAGGAGGGCAGATAAGGAAAGAAGCGATGCATTATAGAAATCTGAACGCGATCAGCGGCATTATTATTATCGGCATAATTAGGCCGGAAAATATCGGGGCCTGATCGTGGTTTAGTGTTTCTCTAAAAATAAGACATTCACAAAATCCGTTATCAGGTGCCCCTGGTAGCGGATTTTTTTTCAGGAGGAAAAGCTCTTATGACCACACGGGATATAATGATTTATGATACGACCCTGAGGGATGGCACTCAGGGAGAACAGATCAATTTTACTGCCGAGGAAAAGATGCGTATCGCCCGACGCCTGGATGAAATGGGGTTTCCCTACATCGAAGGTGGCTGGCCTGGTTCCAATCCCAAGGACGTCCGTTTTTTCGAGTTGGCCAAGGGTGTAATCTTTCATAATGCGAAGTTGGCGGCCTTTGGCAGCACTCGCCGGTCCGACTTGCGAGTGGAGGAATGCCCCAATATTCAGGCCCTGCTTCAGGCGGAAACCCCGGTTGTGACCATTTTCGGGAAGACTTGGGACCTCCATGTAACGGACATCCTGGAGATCTCCCGGGAAGAGAATCTGGCCATGATCCGGGAATCAGTCGCCTATCTGAAAGGGAAGGGGAAGGAGATTGTTTACGACGCCGAGCATTTCTATGACGGATACAGGCAAAATTCCGACTATGCCAGGCAGACCATCGAAGCGGCCCTGGGGGCCGGCGCCGATTGGATTGTCCTCTGCGACACCAACGGCGGGACGCTCCCCCACGACGTTCAGAGGATGACGGAAGATGTCGCTGGTTTTGTTCCGAAAGCGATGCTGGGGGTCCATGCCCACAATGACGGCGGCCTGGGGATTGCCAATTCCCTGGCGGCGGTCCAGGCCGGGGCCAGGATGGTTCAGGGAACAGTAAACGGTTACGGGGAGCGCTGCGGAAACGCCGATCTCATTCCCATTATTGCGAACCTCCAGTTGAAGATGGCAAGGCGTTGTCTTTCCGACGAGGCCATCCATCACCTGAGCAATCTGTCCAATTACGTCGGAGACGTCGCCAATATCTCTCCTCTCAACTCCCGTCCCTTTGTCGGCCGCAGCGCCTTTGCCCACAAAGGCGGCGTCCATGTCAGCGCCATCCTCAAGAATCCCCTGGCCTATGAGCATATTGCCCCGGAGCTGGTAGGGAACAAACAGCGGGTCCTTGTCTCCGATCTGGCCGGGAAGAGTAACATCGAATACAAGGCCCGGGAACTGGGCATTGATCTAGGGATGAACAACGGCGCGAGTCGGCGGATCGTGGATGAGATCAAGCGGATGGAGGACGAGGGGTATCAATTTGACGCTGCCGAAGGATCACTTTCGTTATTGATCAAGAAGGTTACCGGCGAGTTTGTGGAACCTTTTACCCTGGAGTGTTTTCACGTCATTGCTTCCAAGACGGCCCAGCAGCCGTCCCAGGCCCAGGCAACCATCAAGATATCCGTGGACGGTGAGGAGGAACTCACGGCGGCGGAAGGCAACGGGCCCATCAACGCCCTGGACAACGCCCTGCGGAAGGCCCTGACCAAATTCTATCCCCAGATCGGAACGATGCACCTGACGGACTTTAAGGTCCGGATCGTCGAGGGCAGTGAGGGAACGGCGGCGAAGGTCAAGGTGACTATCGAATCGCAAGATGAAGAGGATACCTGGAGTACGATCGGCGTCTCCGAGAATGTTATCGAGGCGAGCTGGCTGGCCCTGGTGGACAGTATCCAGTACAAGCTGAGCAAGGACCGGGACAATAAGAACAAATAACGGGGTCAGACTTACTTATTGACATTTGACGTCAAATGTCAATAAGTAAGTCTGACCCCGTTATTTGTTCTTATTGTCCCGGTCCTTGCTCAGCTTGTACTGGATACTGTCCACCAGGGCCAGCCAGCTCGCCTCGATAACATTCTCGGAGACGCCGATCGTACTCCAGGTATCCTCTTCATCTTGCGATTCGATAGTCACCTTGACCTTCGCCGCCGTTCCCTCACTGCCCTCGACGATCCGGACCTTAAAGTCCGTCAGGTGCATCGTTCCGATCTGGGGATAGAATTTGGTCAGGGCCTTCCGCAGGGCGTTGTCCAGGGCGTTGATGGGCCCGTTGCCTTCCGCCGCCGTGAGTTCCTCCTCACCGTCCACGGATATCTTGATGGTTGCCTGGGCCTGGGACGGCTGCTGGGCCGTCTTGGAAGCAATGACGTGAAAACACTCCAGGGTAAAAGGTTCCACAAACTCGCCGGTAACCTTCTTGATCAATAACGAAAGTGATCCTTCGGCAGCGTCAAATTGATACCCCTCGTCCTCCATCCGCTTGATCTCATCCACGATCCGCCGACTCGCGCCGTTGTTCATCCCTAGATCAATGCCCAGTTCCCGGGCCTTGTATTCGATGTTACTCTTCCCGGCCAGATCGGAGACAAGGACCCGCTGTTTGTTCCCTACCAGCTCCGGGGCAATATGCTCATAGGCCAGGGGATTCTTGAGGATGGCGCTGACATGGACGCCGCCTTTGTGGGCAAAGGCGCTGCGGCCGACAAAGGGACGGGAGTTGAGAGGAGAGATATTGGCGACGTCTCCGACGTAATTGGACAGATTGCTCAGGTGATGGATGGCCTCGTCGGAAAGACAACGCCTTGCCATCTTCAACTGGAGGTTCGCAATAATGGGAATGAGATCGGCGTTTCCGCAGCGCTCCCCGTAACCGTTTACTGTTCCCTGAACCATCCTGGCCCCGGCCTGGACCGCCGCCAGGGAATTGGCAATCCCCAGGCCGCCGTCATTGTGGGCATGGACCCCCAGCATCGCTTTCGGAACAAAACCAGCGACATCTTCCGTCATCCTCTGAACGTCGTGGGGGAGCGTCCCGCCGTTGGTGTCGCAGAGGACAATCCAATCGGCGCCGGCCCCCAGGGCCGCTTCGATGGTCTGCCTGGCATAGTCGGAATTTTGCCTGTATCCGTCATAGAAATGCTCGGCGTCGTAAACAATCTCCTTCCCCTTCCCTTTCAGATAGGCGACTGATTCCCGGATCATGGCCAGATTCTCTTCCCGGGAGATCTCCAGGATGTCCGTTACATGGAGGTCCCAAGTCTTCCCGAAAATGGTCACAACCGGGGTTTCCGCCTGAAGCAGGGCCTGAATATTGGGGCATTCCTCCACTCGCAAGTCGGACCGGCGAGTGCTGCCAAAGGCCGCCAACTTCGCATTATGAAAGATTACACCCTTGGCCAACTCGAAAAAACGGACGTCCTTGGGATTGGAACCAGGCCAGCCACCTTCGATGTAGGGAAACCCCATTTCATCCAGGCGTCGGGCGATACGCATCTTTTCCTCGGCAGTAAAATTGATCTGTTCTCCCTGAGTGCCATCCCTCAGGGTCGTATCATAAATCATTATATCCCGTGTGGTCATAAGAGCTTTTCCTCCTGAAAAAAAATCCGCTACCAGGGGCACCTGATAACGGATTTTGTGAATGTCTTATTTTTAGAGAAACACTAAACCACGATCAGGCCCCGATATTTTCCGGCCTAATTATGCCGATAATAATAATGCCGCTGATCGCGTTCAGATTTCTATAATGCATCGCTTCTTTCCTTATCTGCCCTCCTCCATAATTGGTTTGGAGATATTTGTCAACGGGAAATACACGGTGTAGTTGTTTCGATTATAATCGAATTTGTTTTCGGGCAAAATAGCAACACTTACCCCATTTGTTAAGTAGATATTGTTAGTGCATTTTTTGCGGTACTTGATCTGTTTCAGCTATAATAACCAGGTATTTTTTAAGGCCTGCAGCAGCAAACTGCTCTTCGACGATTGCTGCCAGGGAAGGGGCAAACCTATCCTCCAAAGAAGTATATGGGGATCGAAAGACAAGCTTGTTATTCAAGGTTCGAAAAGACCAGTCCACTGCGCTGATGGCCAACTTTACCACTGTAGGCAGACCGATTCCCATGCGATCAAGGATGAAGCAATTGGTCAGAATCATTTCATGGAGATATTCGGGAAGTTGAAATCTGCGCATGATCTTTTCTGTAAGATATGAATGATTCTGCTCGATAAATTCATCGGATGCAATATAATATGCGGCGCTATAACGGCTGCGATACACTGTCATCATCAGGGCGCCAACATTCGCAAGGAGGCAGGCGAGTTCTACCTGTCGCGCCCCATCATCCCGGAAACCGAAACCGCGAGCCATAATTCTTCCCACGACGGAAGCGCTAAAACTTTTTGCATAGATGATTTCAGCGTCGTGATTTCCCTGAGCCAGACGATGCATGGCGAACAGCAGAATTAACACTTTTGTGTATTGCGTACCGAGGCGGTTGACAACGTCGAAAAAATGCTTGACCGGTCCCATTTTTAAGCTGCCATGAAAAGCAGAATTGGCAATGTTAAAGAGATATGTAAAAATGTCGGTCCCCAGTTTGGATTTCAGATTTTCAATTTCGCGCTGTCCGATTTCGACATCGTCCAGGACGAAGAGAATCGACGGGTCAAAACCAAGGACGGAGTCCTTAACCAACGTAAGCTCGATTGTTTCAATTTGGGTTGCAATCTCATTATCCATAATTTTATCCCCGCTCACATGATGCTTGGTTTGAGTGAAGTGTACCGATTTCTCCCTTGTGTGTCAATGTATCATCGCCCCGATCTTGCTCATTGCTTCATTGTGTGTTAATATGAACGTATATAATGTCATTGTTATTGATTTAGGTTATATTTCTTTCAATTCACCCTTTGAAACCGGAAGGATTGAGCCCATGACACATGCCGTCATCCACCGCAAGAATACTTGGACAGAAAACCGGCTTCCGCCGGAATGACGAAAACGGCAATTTTCGACTCTTTGCAAACATAAACTATTTTAAGGAGGAAAAGATGGGTACGAAATTCATGGCCAAGCAGATGTTGCAATACAACAAAACGAGCTTTGAGAAATCTTTTTCCGCTATGGTGAACATGCAGAATAATGCAGAAAAGATGTTCCAGTTCTGGTTGCATCAGACCAAAGGGTTCCCGGAAGAAGGCAGGAACTTCATGTCTGAATGGATTGACTTCTACAAAAAGCTCCGGGATGATTACAAGGCCAGCGTCGATGAAGGCTATCGTAAAATGGAAGAATTCCTGTCCGACGACCATAAATCATAGGAGGGCGCCTTTGCAGGTTTCGCAACTGGAAACATTATTGGCAACATATGGAGAATCCGGAAGCGTATGATCTGGTAGTCACCGACATGACCATGCCATGCCTGACCGGGCTGGAGCTGGCCCGGGAAATTTGGATCAAGGGCTTCTATCTGTAACATCATCCATAACCTCCCTTACACTCAGGGCAAGGTCCGTCTTAGACACCGGTTTCATGAGCAATTTCCGAAAACCGGCGCCCAGCACCTTATCCTCACTGATACTTTCACTAAAGCCCGTACTGAGAATGATCGGAAGCCCCGGCCTCATCTCCATGAGCTTCTTCGCCAATTCCACTCCTGTCATATGCGGCATGGTCATATCGGTAATAACCATGTCAAATCGTTCCGGCTTTTCAAGAAATAGTTTCAAGGCTTCCTCGCTGCTGCTCGTCGCAACAACATCGTAACCAAGAGATTGCAGCATCTTTTTCATAATTTTCATGAGTGATTCTTCATCATCCACAACGAGGATCCGTTCAGTTCCCGTTGGAAGAACCTGTGAAATCTTCTTCGCTTCGCGGGGCATGCCCTTATCGATCAGGGGCAGATAGACATTGAATGCGGCCCCTTCTCCCGGTTCGCTCTGCACAGTAATGGTCCCCCCAAGATTATTCACAATGCCGTATACCACCGCAAGACCCAAGCCGGTCCCCTCTCCCACATCCTTTGTCGTAAAGAAAGGGTCAAAGATCCGTTCCATGATGGCAGGATCGATGCCATGGCCCGTATCGCTAACTATCATTTGAACGTAAGGGCCGGCCTGTAAATGCGGAATTATGGGTAGAGTATCTGGAAATATGTTTACATTGGCAAGACATACAGTCATCAGGCCGCCCTTTTCTCGCATAGCATGGGCAGCGTTGGTACAGAGATTCATCAGTATCTGGTGGATCTGTGTGGGGTCTGCGAGAACCGTGGTCCGCGCGGATGTGATGTTTCGTCGAATCTCGATGGTCGTCGGCAGGGATGATCTCAACAGTTTGAGCGCTTCTTTACAGATGATGCTTACCTCGACAGGCTTTCGCTCTTGATCCGTCTGGCGGGCGAAGGAAAGGATCTGCTTCACCAGATCCTTCGCACGGTCACTGGCCTTAAGAACCTGTTCGAGGTGACACTGTTTTGTCTCTTCCTGTGATTCTCCAATAGCCAATTCCGTATAACCGATCAGGGCGCCAAGGATATTATTAAAGTCATGGGCTATTCCCCCGGCCAGAGTGCCGATCGCTTCCATCTTCTGGGCCTGGACAAGCTGGGACATCAGCTTTTCCTT
>JAPLJQ010000137.1 GCA_026388495.1 Deltaproteobacteria bacterium
CCCCCGATGGGCCGCATCCGACTTTGCCACGACAAGCAGGCCCGACGTATGCTTATCCAGACGGTGGACGATTCCCGGGCGCAGGACGCCGCCTATTCCCGACAGGTCCCTGCAATGAAAGAGCAACGCGTTGACCAGCGTTCCCTGTTTATTTCCCGCTGCCGGATGGACGACCATTCCCGCCGGCTTATCAATCACGAGCATATGCGTATCCTCATAAATGATGTTCAGGGGAATATTCTGGGGGAGGGCGCGATCAGGGTTTGGCTTTCGTCTTTGAAAGGTAACGACATCCCCTTCTTTTAACCTGTAGCTTACCTTGGGATGGACAAGATTGACCCGCACCAGCCCTTCATCCACAACCCTCTTGACCTGTGAACGGGATAAATCCACGGCTTTTCCGGACAGGAAGACATCCAGCCTGACCCCCGTTTCATGGGGAAGGACAGTGAACTCATAGATGTCTCCGTTATGTAAATCCATCGTTTATACCATCATGACGACATGGCGTATTTCAGTCCGTCTCTGATGAAAGAATACTCTTCCTCTGCGATGGTTCGAAGATCAAACAGAACTTCATTATCAGAGATCCGTGCAATGATCGGCACGTCCGGACGTCTTAAACTTTCCTCCAGGCTGCCGGGAGACAGTTGTTTTGATGTAATACTGATCAGCATGGTCGGAATTTCCTGTGTGGGAAGAGCCCCCCCCCCTGCCATGGAGAAACCCTTTTTCAACGACAGGGTCAATCCTTCAAAACGTTCCTTTCTCAACATGGCCAGAAGCTTTTTGGCCCGTCTGGATACATCGGAAACCGGCTCGGTCAACATTCTCAACACACCGAGATGAGAAACGGCTTTCCCCGGCCTGAGATATATTGTTCCCTCCAATGCCGCCAGGGTTAATTTATCAATGCGAAGCGCCCGGTTCAGGGGATTTTTCTTGATCCGCTGAAGGATGTCCTTCTTCCCGAGTATGATTCCCGCCTGGGGACCGCCCAGGAGCTTATCCCCGCTGAAGGTGATCACATCCACCTCGGTTTCCAAGACGTCGCAGACAGTGGGTTCTCTCTCGAGACCGTAGCAATCCAGCTCTGTAAAACAGCCGCTTCCCAGATCATGCATGACGGGAACATCATGTTTTTTTCCTAAGGCGACCAGTTCGCGAATTTCCGCCTCTTCCGTAAAACCCACTATTCTGAAATTACTCGTATGGACCTTCATGATGAGGCCGGTTTCCGGCCCAATGCCTTTTTCGTAATCCGACAGTCGCGTCCGGTTTGTTGTTCCCACCTCACGCAGACGGGTTCCACTTTTCTCCATCACATCCGGTATCCGGAATTCACCTCCGATTTCAATCAGTTCGCCCCTCGAAACGAGCGCCTCTCTCCCCTGAGCCAGGGTGTTGAGGACGAGCAGTACCGCCGCCGCGTTGTTGTTGACGACAAGGGCATCCTCCGCGCCGGACAGCTCGCACAGGAGCCTCTGCACATGATTATAGCGGAGGCCTCTCTCTCCTTTCTCCAGATCAAACTCCAGATTTGAATATCCTGCGGCGACATCAGCGATTCTTGCCAGTGCTTCCGCACAGAGGGGCGCCCGGCCAAGGTTGGTATGCAGAATCACCCCTGTTGCATTCACGACCCTCCGCAGTCGATACTGATGCAGACTATCAATGAATTCCATCACCTGATCGGCAACCTGCTTTTCTTCTGGCAGGCGGATATCCAAGGCATTTTTTTTTGTCATAATCTCCTGTCTCAGCCCTTCAACGACAGAACGACATGCCGACTTCACAATGCTTCTGGTGGTTTCGGCAAAGGCGCCTCTCTTTTCGATAATGAGCATCACCTCATCAATCTTCGGAAGACTCTTCAACAACTCTTTCTTGCGACCATCCATTTTTCACAATCCTTTTTCAAGCTGCCTTAAAAAATCATCACGTATCACGATATAATATTACTCTCATGATTTTTCGATCGCTTTCAAACCGAATTTATCTTCGGAAGGGGCGCGGGAGGTACAACTTCAAAAAATTCAGATCCTGTCTGTTTATAAAGCGGCATGCGCCCTGCAGAAATCACGAAAGTTGTTCACGGCAATAAAAAATTCCCGCATCATGATAACCCACATATAGCATCCCCGTTTTGTCAGGTAGAAATAGGGCTTGCGATATCGTAAACCGCCTGCAAGGGAAAAAGCAAGAATATCAAGCCACAGGACCCGGTGGAAAATGCCACCGTATTTTTCCTTCAAAGCCGGGACATGCAATTTCATTCCGAAGAGCTTCATGAGAAAATCATAGCGCATCCGGTCTTTCCCGGAAAAACTCCGATAGGCCATCACAGGCATTTCGCCTCTTGCAACCTGTGCAATGTATTTTGCAATATCGAATGTATTTGCATAGCACATTCCGTTCAAATAACCAACAGATCCGCTCCCGAGACCCGCATATTCATCATAATCGACAATATACTCATCGATCATCGCCGCCTTTTTTGAAAAGCACCAGGCCGACGAGAACCGGTACGGGGGAACAAGCCGTTCCACAATCCGATGATAAAACTGTTCCTCTTTCCCGTAATTGACTTGTCCGAAGGTTTTATAAACGGTATCTCGCGTCAAGTCGGACACCATGAGGGGGTAATAGGTAATCTGATCCATCCCGATTTCCAGCAGAATGTCCAGATCCCTGTCAAGAATGCTCGCGGTCTGGGAGGGAAAATTGAACATCATATCAGCATTGAGGGTATCGAAATATCCGAGGGCCTGCAATAAACGCTCGGCAACAGCCTCGCCGCTCCCGTATTTTTCGTATCGATCCATATCTTTGAGGAGCCGATTATCAAAGCTCTGTATGCCGACCGAAAGCCGGTTTACACCGATTCGTTTCAGAGCAGTCATGTTTTTATCCGTCAGATGATTCGGGTTGGTCTCGACAGACATTTCCCGAAGAGGAAAAGATTGCTTTGCCAAAAAGAGTGTTTCCTCGAGTTCTTCCATCATCACGGTCGGCGTTCCGCCACCGACATAGACACCGCTGAATGCATAACCAAGCTTGCGATAAAGGATAATCTCTTTTCTCAGGGCGTGGTGATAGTCCCGGCAGAGAGATTCATTAAATACGACGCGATGGAAGGAACAATAGGGACAGAGTTGTTCGCAAAAGGGGATATGAATATAAAGAAGACGTGGCTTTGTGACGTCCCGGGGGGTAAGGTCTGGTGTCCCTCCGTTATCAAATTTCATTGCCCTTGCAAATTCCTGTTTCGCTTTCCTGGTAATGATGGCGTTCAACAATGGTTTTTACTCTTTATGAGATTCAGATAATGAGACGTTTAAAAAACGTGCTCTTCGAGGCGATCGAAGTTTTTTCGTCATATTTATGCAGGGGAATAACAAACATCCGTCAAATTATCAAGGGTAATTGAAATTTACCATCCTCTTGAAATAACGGATAAGGGGTGTTATAGAATCATGATGAACAGACTTCATATCGGGAGCATGGGATGTCACACAGGGTCATTTTAACATTATGGACAGACGAAAAGATCAATGAAGAGGAAACCCGTATTTTGAGGAAGCCTTCTATTGCAATACCGGCCCCCTTCGACGACGAGAGAAAACGGGATATTCAGACCTTGGTCGATACATTCCTGGGAAGAAACGATGGCGTTGGTCTCGCGGCGCCTCAGATCGGTATCGCCAGAAGAATCATCGTCTTCAAAAACAAGGGTTTTGATGAAAAAATCTGGTCGAAAAGCGACAAGGATTACGATGTTCTGATCAATCCCCGGATCACCCAGGCCCGCGGGGATATGGTGACGATGCCGGAAGGCTGTCTCTCCTGCCCGGAAATTCAGGTCGAAATCAGCCGATTTCCTGAAATCAAGGTCCGGGCATACGATATAAACGGTCAAAAAGTCAGCAGGCGCTATACGGACTATCTGGCCCGCATTGTGCAGCATGAGATGGATCATCTTGATGGAAAACTTATCATCGATTATGACGGCGACCTGTATGTTCCCAAGAAAAGACAGGATTTTTTTGCGGCGTTTTAATACCGGAAGAGCTTCGTGATCGCCCTGGAAAATCTGAAGCAGACGGTCCGGAACAAGTTGGACACGGCATCGCAACCGAGCAAAGAGCCGGCATGACGACACCCCAAAACTCTTTGAGGGTCGTGTGATTCGTTAATACTATCAATAACATAAATAGTATCGGAGCTCCGATACTATTTATAACAAGGGCTGTGTCATAGACTTAACGAGTCGGTTAATCATAGGGTAGACGTAGAGACGCACGGCCGTGCGTCTCTACAGATATGTGGCAGATGTTTTTCTTTGGATATTTTCTGCCCGGCATGTGGAACAGCACCGGGATGTGTTTTCGGTAAAGATTGCTTCCTGTAACAGAGCGTAGGGTAATTTTGATATGTATCCACCCTTTCCATTGGTAATCATTGCAATTATTGCATTGACATGCAAAACCTTTTGTCCTATGCTTCCTCAATGGGAAAAAATACCTTATCAATAAGTCAATAATAATTAAACAAATATTAAACATTTTACTTCATGCGGATAAATAACAAAAGATATGAAATTGAATATTATAATACACCCTGAAAAAAAGAGGACGGCAAATTAATGCCTTAATAGATTTATAAGGAAACAAAAACCAATGCACCCATAGCTTCAGATATTGACAGACCTTCTTTCATCTCTGATGAAAAGATTATGGGGGATAATGATCTGGCTGTGATTATTGGCATCGAAGGATATAGCAATTTACCAAAATCCGACTATTCCTACGATGATGCGAAGCTTGTAAAAGATTATGTTAAGGCATTGGGCTTCAAGGAAAGGAATATCGAACTTATCACTGATGAAAAAGCAACAAAGACGACTATTGAGAAAACCATAGAGGTGTGGCTCAAAAATAAGGCGAAGTCTAATAGCAGGGTATTTGTCTATTATTCGGGCCACGGATCACCCGACACAACAACTGGTGAAGCATACATTGTTCCTTATGACGGGGACCCGAATTATCTATCCGTGACGGGGTACCCTCTGAAACGGCTTTACGAGAAATTGGGTAATCTTCCGGTATCAGAAATTGTGGTGGTTCTCGATGCTTGCTTCTCGGGTGCAGGTGGAAGGAGTGTTCTGGCTAAGGGAGCCAGACCATTAGTTATAACAAGCACGGCCACTGTCTCCTACTCCAACATGGTTGTTCTGTCGGCGACGCAAGGCTCCCAGATATCCACTTCATCTCCGGAAAAAGGGCATGGAGTATTCACGTATTATTTCCTCAAAGCGCTCAAGTCAGGCAGAAAAAACATTTCTGAAATCTATGAATACCTTAAACCACAAGTTGAAGACGATGCGAAACAACTCAATGTAAACCAAAGTCCAAGCATATCCACAAGCAATAATAAAATGACTGATCGGTTTTACTTAAGAAAATAAAAATCACAAGGAAATTTATTAAAGTTTTTTAACTATTTGCCGATAATTCAGATAAGATGTCATCGCTATAGTCACCACATTTTCAAGATATGGAACGTTGTCAGGAACGGCTGGTGTAACTTTTACGAACTCAAGACGTTAAGGCTTCCCGCCTTGGAGCGCTCTTTTCCTAACCGCACGACATTTGATGTCAACCTACTAAATTATGGGCCTTATAAGCATATCAGAACTGAAACCGGACATGGTACTTGCCGATGATTTGAGTGATCGCAGCGGCAGACTTCTCATGAACAAGGGGACCGTCCTGAACCAGAAATATATTAAAATCTGTAAAATATGGGGCGTCATCGAAGCCGATATCGAAGGAATCTCCCAAGAAGATACGGAAGCCATTGCCCTGAAGGAATTTGATGCGTCAACCATCGCTGCTGCGGAAGAAAACGCCCGGAAATACTTTCTTCACTGCGACATGGATCACCCGGCGGTGCGAGAATTGTTTCGTCTGTGTACCCTGCGGGAAGCGGAAGGCAAACGCCCTGGCCGGGAAGACATCACCCCGGAAATGCCACCCCAAGCTATTAATCAGGCCACTCCGAAAAAAAAGCCCTCAGTCATCAACCCGGCAAAATTCATCAAAGATGATACCCGGCTGTCAACCCTGCCGGATATATTCAGACATATCGTCGAGGCAATATCGAAGCCCAACAGTTCCGCCCATGATATTGCAGATGTCATCAGCAAGGACACCAATCTGTCCGCACGGCTTTTAAAAATCGTAAACAGCGCCTTCTACGGTTATCCCTCCAGGATCGATACATTGTCACGAGCAGTCAATATTGTCGGCACAAAACAGTTGAGCACTCTCGCCATCGGGATCAACATGACCAACATGTTTAAAAAGATACCCTGCAAGATCATCAACATGAAGCTTTTCTGGCAGCACAGCATCCTTTGCGGGATAAACGCGCGGATTATAGCAGGCCACAAGAACATCCAGAATACGGAACGCCTGTTCGTTGCAGGGATGCTCCACGATATCGGACGCTTACTTTTATACAATGAAGTGCCCGCACAATCCCTCCATGCAATCATAATCGCCAGGAACAATCATGATCTCCTTTACCTTGCAGAACGCGAGATATTAAACTGTGATCACGGGGATATCGGTGGAGAACTCCTGAAAAAATGGAAACTCCCCGTTTCTCTTGAGGATACCGTTCGCCATCATCACGATCCGCAAAAATCACAAAACCGGCTTGAAGCCGCCATAATTCACCTTGCCGATGTCATGGCCAATGCCACGGGTATCGGCTCAAGCGGAGAAATATTGATACCTCCGCTGAACCATGACGCGTGGATGCAGATTGGCCTGTCTCCCAACATTCTATCCTTGACGATGGAACAGTCCGGTCGACAGTTGGACGACATTTTCGAATCTATTTACATTGATGACAACAATGCGCAAAAAAATATATAATATAGCATATCTTGAAAACCGCATCCGCCACCTGGAAGAAGTCGAGCGCTTTATCCTTGACGCCCTGGAAACAGCGGCTTCTCTGGGCGATTTCCAGAGCAGCATCAATAAGCTTCGTGACGTCTCGATTATTCTCGAAGAAACAAGAACCAAGGTTCAGGGATTAATTCCGTTTGAAACAACGACTTTCTTTTTGGTGGATGAAGAAAGCAACGACTTTGTCATGACCAATATAGACCTGAAGCAACGCAGGCCATACATTCAGAAGGAGGTTGATGTCTTAATCAATAACGGAACATTTGCCTGGGCTTTGAGAGAAAAAAGGCCGGTTATTGTATCAACATCGGATCGCAGGAAATATCTCGTATTGCACGTTATGGCTACATCCACCCGAATCCGGGGAATGTTCGCCGGCTTGCTGAAAAAAGATAAAAGGGGGTTTCCCGACATCTCCCTGTCATTGCTCTCCATTATCCTGTTGAACAGTGCAAACGCCATAGAAAGTTTCGAATTATACAGAAAGATCAGGGAAATCAATACCAACCTGGAAAGAATAGATAACTACAGGCTTCTGTTTGAGGCGGCGCCGGATGGGGTTGAGGTGCTGGATGCTTCGGGGAATATTCTGGATTGCAACGACACCCAGAAGAAACTTCTTGGCTACAGCCGTGAGCATCTGACAGGAAGCCGCTCTTTAGATTATTTCTCCGATAACGGCAGGGCCGACTTTGCGAAAAAGTCATCGTCTCTCAAAGACACCGGTTTTGCGGAAGGAGAAATTGAACTGATTTCTGCCAGAGGAGATATCATTCCCGTCTGGAGAAAAGAAAAGGCGATATATGATGAAAACAACGCGTTCATTGGCGTTGTCGTCTATAATCGCGATATTTCGATCCGCAAGCGGGCGGAAGAAGAAAAAAAGAATCTTGAAGCGAGGCTGCAAAGATCTGAAAAGATGGAAGCTCTTGGAACCCTTGCCGGAGGCGTTGCCCATGACCTTAACAATATATTATGCGGTCTTGTCAGCTACCCGGAATTGTTACTGATGCAGATTCCGGAACAAAGTCCTCTGCGGAAATCCATCGTGACGATTCAAAAATCCGGCGAAAAAGCGGCGGCCATCGTTCAGGATCTTCTGACACTCGCAAGAAGAGGCGTCTTTCAAACCCAGATTGTGAGTTTAAACGATATTATCATTGACCACTTCAAGACACCGGAACATGAAATACTGGAGATGTTCCATCCCCATGTGGAATTTACCGTCAGTCTCGATAAAAACCTCCTGAACATCATGGGATCACCCGTCCATCTGTCAAAAACGATTATGAACCTGCTGTCCAATGCAGCAGAAGCAACCGCGGGAGAAGGCGCCATCCACATTGCCACAAGTAATTGCTATGTTGACAAACCGATCAGCGGTTTTGATACTGTTAAAGAAGGTGAATACGCGACATTGATGGTCCAGGACGCAGGCATCGGTATTTCACGGGACAGCTTGGAGAGGATATTCGAACCCTTCTACTCGAAGAAGGTGCTGGGACGAAGCGGAACCGGAATCGGCATGGCCATTGTCTGGGGAACCATTAAGGACCACAAAGGTTATATTGATGTCCAAAGCGTTGAGGAAAAAGGAACAACATTCACCCTGTATTTCCCCGTCACAAGGGAGGAGATCATCAAGGAACAGCCCATTACAGCCATCGATGACTACAAAGGAA
>JAPLJQ010000594.1 GCA_026388495.1 Deltaproteobacteria bacterium
AACAACCCACTTGTGCTAAGTTTATACATTCTGTAACCCTGTTTGTCAATGCCGATCATTGGTGAGTTTGTAAAAAATAATGTTGCAACGACGCAGGTTGAAACTTGAGCGCAGCAAAAAGCCTGCCCCTGCGAAAGCAGGGGGACTTTTTACGAAATCGTCATCTTTCCTTTACTTGTAACAAAAATACTTCTATAATTCAGCCGCATTTCAAGGCAATTCAAAAAAATCATGGGGGTGTCCATTTGTCTCTTGATGCCATTATCATTGCGGATTGCGAAGTAGATAGTCTATCCGGATCAAATCCTTTAAAGCTAAATATTGAGGGAAGGCCCGCAGATATTCAAGTGGTTTTGAATTATATAACGAATAATGGCGACATCCCCACCTTGCCGGAGAAAGGAAGGAATGCAAGCTGGGCATCGGCTCCCAAGCTGAACGGGATTTATCTGCTTGGTTTTTTAAAAGATAAAAACTTTGAAGTTGCTTTAATCAACAATTATTTTCAGGAAAAAGATCAATTTTGCCGCTTGTTGAAAGAAAATCCTCGCATTGTGATTATTTCTACGACTTTTATCCACAGCAAACAGGAGCTCCGAAGACTTGTTGATGATATCAGGACGATGGCTCATGACATCATTATTATTGTCGGCGGTCCATTTATATATTCGTCTTATCTGATATGGGAAAGCAGAGGTGAACCGCAGTACTCGATTGATGAAATAAAAAAAGATTTTGTGTTTCAGAGCCATGAAGAACCTTCCGTCGATCTCTATATCATAAGTCTTAAAGGTGAAACGATTCTATCTGAAGCCCTTCAGAGAATCAAGCGGGGCAGCCCGATCGATAATCTACCCAATACGGCGCGTTTGATCGGGGATTCGTATCAATTTTCTCAACGGATTGACGATGTTTCACGTACGGAGAACTTCTCAATAGACTGGAAATCTCTTCCTTCAACGCTATTTGAGACGGGTGTGATCCCATTGCAGGCGAGCATTGGCTGTACATATCGGTGCGCGTTCTGCAATTTCGTGAAGGATGGCCGCTTGGTACACATCAGGCCTTTAGATCAATTGCTGGCCGATCTGAAAGCAGTGGCCAATCGGGGGATACGTTACGTGTGGTTCTTGGACGATAATTTCCGGCTGGGGAAAAGAGACCTCAATGTTGTGTCCCAGCGATTGATTGATGAAGACCTGGGCATAAGCTGGATGAGTTTCATGCGTGCCGACACGCTGCGCGACGTGGATTTTGAATTGCTTCGCCGCTCCGGGTGCAGAGAGTTGCAAATCGGTATTGAATCTGCCGACGCAAATATCCTGCGCGATATGAACAAAGCCTCTGATCCGGAACTCTATGTGGAGGTTATCCGAGAACTTCTCCATGCAGGCATAAATTGTTCATGTTATTTTATTTTCGGTTTTCCAGGGGAAACCGACGAAACGATTTCACGTACCATAGAATTCATAAGAAATCTCGAATCTCAAAGCCTGAACGGCGTGCTTTCCTGGTCAATCTATCCATTCATTTTAGCGCCTTTGAGTCCGATATACGGAGCACAGATGAGGCAAAAGTACGGATTATCCGGTTATTTGCATGATTGGGAACACAGGACAATGAATTCCAAACAAGCACGGAAACAGATACTGAGAGCCTTTCTTGAAATAGAGAATTCTGGTCCTATTTATCGAGGAGACGATCAGGATCTTCTCCAGAGGCTGACACCACAGCAAGGGAAAAAATTTGCCGTAAGTCGGCATAGATTGGCCAAATTGTCATTACAAAATACTCTTGAAAAAAATCAAATCATAAAAGCATTCTCTGAGGTTTTTCCCGAGCTGGGTTAAGGCTGAGCAAGGGAAAGAAGTGGATGTCCGGGGGACCGATTTTTAGTGAGGAGGCGTCAATGGGCTTGAACTACGAGAAGGAAGGGCATGTCGCGAAGGTGGGGCTGAACCGGCCGAAGGAAAGAAATGCGCTGGACCCCCAGATCCTGATGGATCTTTATGAGGCCTGGAAGGACATCAACCGGGATGACGCGATCCGCGTCGTCATCCTCCATTCCTGTCTGCCGGACATCTTCTGTTCCGGGATGGACCTTCGGACGGCCATCCCCATCCTGACCAAGATGCGGGAGCCGGAAACCGACGCGGAACGGTGGCTCGCCCGGGTGGGGCCGCATGTGGCGGAGGCGATGCTGAAGCCGAACATCGTGAAAAA
>JAPLJQ010000138.1 GCA_026388495.1 Deltaproteobacteria bacterium
CCTATGGGAAATATTATCTTCCCACATTAAAGGAAGTTAAAAAAATCATCTACGAGACCAGGGTAAACGAAATGAGGCCGGAAGCAGATATCTTCATGTGTGCAGATTTCGCCTTGCAGTTGCATGCCCATGTAAAGATATTATGGAGAGAAAAAGGGAGTGCTGCAACGATCGCTTTCGGCGAGGCATGGGGAACGAAATTTAATCTCAGTAGAAAAGGTGTATTAACATTACGGGGTGTTGAAGCCAGTCACGCTGTTTGTTTTGCCGTTACAAGTGATTACGGTCTTGTATTGATTGAACCGACAAATGGTAAAATCTGGAAAGCCATACCGGGAGAGGACAGTATTCACTTTTTAAGACGCGGTAAAGAACCATGCCGTTCCGATTGCACAGATAATCTATCCTTCCTGAACCTATATGCCGGCGCTTTCAGAAAGAGCATAAATCGTCGAGATTTTTATCCGAGTTTCCGTTTAATCGTCATGACCCCGGGCGGGACTGAGACGCCGCCATCGATGTTTCACTATAGCATTTCCATACATAACGGAACAATTCTTTGGCAAATTCGGAAACCAGAACGATCTTCTCAGGATCTATGATCACATTGTTGAGATACTCCAGACGCAGGAGATCTCCATCAGCCACTTCCGGCAATACACCGGCCAGGAAAAACCCCAGGATTTCAAGATGGATGCAGAAGACAGGGGTTGCCGGATCGGAAAGGGGCAAATCCATAAATATGCAATCCACTTTATTTAGACAAAGTTCCCGCAACCGGAAATGGATCAGCGCGGGGAAATCCTGTCCATACTGAACCACTTTCAAATAGGCTATTCCCTTATCATATACCATCCGAACATCTACCTGTGAATTTTCCGGCAGGGTGTTCATGACATTGTCAGGGATCCTCGCCACGATACGACGGAAACCACCGTAATCGTAAATCTTTTGAATCATGGACTGATGGTGGGTCGGCAGATAGACCGTCCTTTCCGGTTCAGCGGCAAGACGGGTATAACACAGGACAACCGTTTGCCTGTTCTCCTGCCTGTCAAAAGCAACAAACGCCCTTTCTTTAGGGACAAAACCTAACAGTATGCCCGTTTCCCTCGCCCCCAGGGCATGATTGGCCTTCTGCGAAAATCCATGAATCGTCACAATTTCAACAAACAGACCATAAACACCCGTTCCTTTGATATATTCAAAGCTTAATTTCTTCATTTTTTCGAAGAGACCCCGGCCCCGGAAACGAGGGTCAACGATGCCCATGGAAATTTCCGCAACACGGGAATCACGATGCTCTTTTTTCAAGCCCTGGTGGGCAACGATCTCGTCATCCGGGCTTACGGCAACCATGGAAACCAGTTCCCCCCTTTCGACCATTTCGCGAATCTTCTCCGGAAAGTACACATCATCATTATAGGTGTAGCCATAGACATGGTACATACAACGTGCCAGACGCACACCGTCATCGGCTGTAAGCAGTCTGAACGTCAGGGTAACGTCCTTCCCGACCGGTTCAATATCCGTTTTGTGATCCGCCTCCTCATCCATATAGGGCACGTCCATTCCCCCGGCAGCAAAATTCTTGATGAACTCAAATCGTTTCCCCTGTCTGCCCAGATTGATAAACCGGACCTCATCGGTAAAGGCTTTCATGAAGAGCATGCCGAATCCTGCAGACTCACCCCGCCTTGCTTTTTCCCAATCAAAGGGCAAGCCCTGATCTTCAAAGGCCAGAACGAACTGTGAAGGGTGCTTTTCGATTATGACGTCGTAAATGCAATCCGTTTTTCCTTCGAAGGCGTGCCGGATAATATTGAGACAGGCTTCCTCCGCAATGAGTTCCAACCTTTGCGCCGCCTCCACGCTGCTGCCGTTTTGAACGGCCATTTCCCGGACAAATGAAGCAACTGCTGGAATATACTTAATATGACTCTTAACCGATAATTTTGCTGCGACATGAAAACTTTTCTGCTTATCCATAGAGACCCCCCATACTCCCTCTTTTATTCTGCTCTCCTCATCACTCCGCATGACCGATCCGGCTGTGAACATGGGTATCCCGTCGGGCATCAACTTTTCCCCGAATCATGGAGCTTGCTATCCCGCCAAGTGAAAAAAGAAAAAATATCACGAAAATCGTGTGAAAACTTGTTAAAAAAGCATCAGGCGTATCGTGCCTGCTGTCAAATATATTAAAGACAATGGCCGTCGTCGCCAGGCTTAAAGACATTCCGAGAATTCTCCCTGTTGATAAAATGCCTGATGCTGTACCGTAAACATCGGGTGACACACTGCTCATGATGGAATTGTTGTTCGGCGACGTAAAAAAAGCAAATCCAACACCGAGGCAGGCTAAAATCAGCACGATGGTATAAAAAGGGGTCGATGCTGAAATGAAAGCAAAGGCCAACAGCGCGCCGGCGGTGATGGTCATTCCGCCGGAAGCGAGCCATCGTGGTTCGAGTCGATCCGACAAAGCGCCGGCAATCGGCGATATCACCGCCTGCACCAGGGGCTGCGCCAGGAGAATAAAGCCGGCGACGTGAGGATCCAGGTTTTTGATATGGCCGTTCTGCAAAAACAGGCTGAGTAGAAACGCCGTCGCATAGGCGGACAGGTACTGGATAAAATTGGCGACATTGGCAAAAACAAAAATACGGTTTCCCCGGAACAGACGGATGTTCACAAGGGGGTTCTCCGATCGGCTGTCTCTCATGAAAAAGAAAACGCCCAGGATGACACTGGCGCCTACGGCAAGCGCCCCGTTCGTTTTCGGCAGGGCTGAAAGTCCGAGGATCAGTAAAATCAGCATAACAACATAGTGGGCGGACCCGGAAAGGTTAAATTTCCGGGATGCATCGGCGCTGAAATCTTTCGGCAGTTTCCAGTAGGAAAGGGCAATGCCGGCAATCACGATCGGTACGACGCTTAAAAAGACACTCCGCCATCCCCAATAGCTTGTCAGAACGCCTCCGATAAAAGGACCGACGGTGATTCCGATGTAGGCAATCGATACGTTCAATCCGAGAATTTTTCCACGCTCCGATTCGGGAAAGACGGATGACAAAATGGCGATCGTATTGCTGAAAAACATGGATGCCGCAATACCCCCGGCCCCCCCCCCCCTGATCAACACCCAACCCGACGGGGCAAAGGCACAGATGATATGTGCAACGAGGAAAGTCACCATGCCCACATGAAACAGAAGCCGTCTGCCGTATATATCCGCCAGCCTGCCGAAAGGGACCAGCAATACGGCATTCATCATCAGGTAAGCGGTGACGACATACTGGAGCTGGGTATGGTTCAGATGCAGATCTTCCCCGATGGTATGAAGGGCGACATTGACCGCCGATCCGGTGTAGGTCGCCAGAAATGATGCGGTTGTTACGGCGATGAAGATCAGTTTTTTATCACGTTCATTCATGTGAAGATGTAAGGTGCGTCGCCGACAGGACGGGCTTGCGGCTATGATTTTTTTGCTTAGTAACACATCAGGATCATCGTGACAATTGTTTCCTCGCCTGGAGTCGGCGATCATGATGGGAAAATGCGCTTGCCAAAAATGGCATTAATTGTTACAAAACAATAAAAACGAGAGGACAGACGATGGGCGAAGGCATATCTGATTATACGAAATTCAGCGTCGACCTGCGGCGACACATGTGGAAGGCCGGGGTGGAAATGGAGTTGCGCAGGCTCATATGGCAGATCGCCGTCATGGGAAAATACATCTCCGCCAAGATCCACGAATCCAACCGCAAACTGGCCGGCTTTAAAAACATTTTCGATGAAGAGCAACTGGACCTGGATAAAAGCGCCGATGAGATCCTCAAAAACCAGCTTCAGTATTCAGGGTTTGTCCGGGAGTACGCCTCGGAAGAACGGGACGCGGTCATGCAGATCGGGCAGGGGAATGAGAAATACTTCATCACGGCAGACCCCCTGGATGGATCATCTTTAGTGGAAACGAATCTGGCCATTGGCACAATCATCGGCATACACAAGGAATCCATATTCGCGGAAGGGAGAAATACCCTTGTGGCGTCCATGTACATCACCTACGGCCCCCTGATCACCATGGTCTACTCCGCCGGGAAGGGAACCCATGAATTTGTTCTTAACAGAGAAGGTGAGTACGTCCTTTCCGAGGAAAACATTCAGCTAAGAGAGCGGGGAGATATTTACAGCCTGGGAGGTTTGAGAAGGGAATGGACGCCGGAACATCTTAAATATATAGAATTCCTGGAGACTGAGGGTTACAAACTCCGTTACAGCGGGGGGTTTGTACCGGATATCAACCAGGTTCTGATCAAGCGAGGGGGCATCTTTACATATCCTGCATTGAAGAAGAGTCCGAAAGGGAAGCTGCGGCTCCTGTTCGAACTGCAACCCATGGCTTTCATCATCGAACAGGCCGGGGGTAAAGCTACGGACGGCAAGGAAGAGATCCTGTCCATCAAGGTGGACGATCTGAATCAGCGCAGCGCTATATACATCGGGAGCCGTTTTGAGGTGGAAAAGGCAAGAGAATTCCTGACGGGACGCTGAAATAAGAGGGAGCTTTGAATTTTGTCATTTCGAGAAGCGTTAGCGACGAGAAATCTTAATGATTTTATGTATGTTAAGATTTCTCCTTTCAGTCGAAATGACAATATTGGCAGCTTTTCAAAACTCTCATTGAGGGAATATCATGATGGCAACGACGTATGAGAATATGGATAGCCTGAAAAAAGGTCTGGACGGCGTGCTGGAGATATCCGGCAATGACGTCAGAATCCTGGATGACGGGAAGCTCTGGAGCTCGGCGATTGATGACCTGATATTTTCCGCAGTATTCAGCTCCCAACAGGAAATCAGGGAAACCGCAAGATGGCTGATCAGGCGGGCAGGCGCGGCTCTGGGAATTTATTCCACATCTATCCAGCCGCTCTACGAAGCCATGGGCCGCAAAGAAGTTTCCGGTTTTACCGTACCGGCCATCAACATCCGAACCTTGACCTATGATGTGGCCCAGGCCGTATTTCGCGCAGTTATGAGGGGCCATGCCGGACCGGTCATCTTTGAGATTGCCCGTTCGGAAATCGGTTACACCTTTCAGAGGCCGGAGGAATACACCTGCACAGTGATTGCCGCTGCCATCAAGGTTGGATACGCAGGACCACTCTTCATGCAGGGCGATCATTTTCAGGTGAACGCGGCAAAATACGCCGCCGATCCTGTCAGGGAAGTTCAGGCCGTCAAAGACCTGATATGGGAAGCCATTGAGGCGGGATTTTACAACATCGACATAGACACCTCGACCCTGGTGGATCTATCCAGACCAACCGTAAAGGAACAACAGAAAATAAATTACGCCCTTGCCGCCGAATTGACCACCATGATCCGGGATCTGGAACCGGAAGGCATAACGATATCCGTCGGCGGTGAGATCGGAGAGGTGGGCGGCAAGAACAGCACCGTTTCCGAGCTGCAGGCCTTCATGGAGGGTTATCTGGAAGAACTTCGCGCAGGCGGAGAAACGCTTACAGGTATCAGCAAAATCAGCGTCCAGACCGGAACCACCCACGGCGGGATTCCTCTGACTGACGGGAGCATTGCCAGAGTTAAACTGGACTTCGACACCCTGGGAAAACTCTCAGAAATTGCAAGATTGGAATACGGACTTTCCGGCGCGGTGCAGCACGGGGCATCAACCCTTCCGGGCGAAGCCTTCGATAAATTTCCCGCCGTCGGCACAGCGGAAATTCATCTGGCAACAGGGTTTCAAAACATGATCTATGATAGTATGCATTTTCCGGGAGCCCTGCGGAATCAAATCTACCACTACATCAAAACGGAACTGATCAACGAAAAGAAGGATTCGGATACGGAAGAGCAGTTTATCTATAAAACCCGAAAGAAGGGACTCGGCCCTTTCAAGAAAAAACTCTGGCATCTTCCGGAAGAGACGCTGCGCGTCATCGGGCTGGAACTGGAAAGCCAGTTTGCTTTTCTGTTTTCAAGACTGAACGTCAACAACACCTCCAATGTGGTTAAACAGTACATCAAACCCGTCGATGTTCCTTTGAAAATTCCCGAAGCGCTTAGGTGACAGTCAGTAAACGATATAGAATGGTTGTTATGCGGTTTTTTGAATCAATTTTTTGTCGAGTTCAAGCTCATAAGAGAAGATCGTTTTAATGTTCATCTTTTTGGAGGCGTTAAGAATTTCTATCCCGACTATTTTATTCTCAGATGTCGTATCCAGATGTCGTATCTAAATTGACACCCTCGGAGATCTCAACAACTCCGTCCGGTTTCTGGTTACCCAGTTTGATATATATGGCGTCAACCTCGGCATCATAATGGACTCGCATTTCTTCCTTCCTTTCTTCAATGGATAGCAACTGTTATTACAGTTGCAGTATCCCCTGCGACGGAGACGACAATTTACAACGGATACTGAAAACCAGCAACATCTCTGATGATCTCATGTTCTCTCTGCTGTAAATCCGTGCTGGTCAAAATGGTAGAAATTACTGATTCTGGAATCTTATAGAGCTTTGCTCGTCTTTTGGCGTGTCGTGATGATTTTATCTTCATCAGCATTACCTTATTTCAATGAATCGGCGGATAATCTTCTCTTCAATTCCAGGACGATCTTTCTGTCTTGTTCGTTCATGGTTCTTGTCATGTCAAACCTCTGATTATTCTTGAAAAGCCTAAGGAAAATAATTACGTCTGTCAAGAGAAATCACTTTATCGATCAATGCCGTTTGAACTCTTCAGAACGGCCATCCACCGGATCGCCTCTGAATCACTGCTCTTGCTGAAATAGACCTGAGAAGGCCACCGGCAGAGATATGAGGTTTGCCCAGGATAAATCAATCCGTTGAGACAGCCTTGGCCGCGGTCACGCAGCCACCGCCGGAAGACGGAAACGGCTCTCAGAACGGGGAATCCGAGGAGCCGAAAATGGGCAAAAACTCGGCATGAAAATGATCGGTGGTGTCGTCAGTTCATTAATTATATCATATATATAAGTCAGTTCATCGCGATGAACTGACCATTTTTTCTCTCCCAAGCTGCCGCTTTGTAAAAGAGTCCGATTGGCCCATTACAATATCTATTGCCTCGCGAGCACGAGATAGAGAGAGCTTTGAATTTTGTCATTTCGAGGAGCGTTAGCGACGATAAATCTTAATGATTTTATGTATCTTAAGATTTCTCCTTTCAGTCGAAATGACAATATTGGCAGCTTTTCAAGCTCTCATAGAATGGCTGTTCAGATGAAGGTAACGCCTGCCACTGAGGAAAATCACTGTTATTATAGTCGTGATTTGCGACAAATGCGCTTGTGCAGCCCATTTCTACCCGTACTGCACAAGTGGATGGCGGAAAAAATAAAATTTGCCGGTTATTGGTAACATCTACAATCAAATAGCTACAATTGAACAAAAAATTAGGGAATACCAATGGAAAGAGAGCATACGGCACCCACTATGCGCAAAGGTACCGCGTCAACTGCATGGGCTTGTTCGCCTCGGTTCTCTTATCCAATGACCTCTGCAATGGTGTGACAGGACACATCGTTTTTGTCGAGCAAAGTAGACTGGAAGTCCAGAATGCGAGCAATAACTTCTTCGGTAATTCCACCTCGTCGTGCCGCTATTACTTTTTGTGCTTGTTCTATTTGGCCGGATCTGCGTAGCAGGTCAACGAGAATTGCCGTATTGGCACCTTCTCGCTTAAAGACTTGCTGACCATCATCTTCCGCAGTCACGAGCATCTCCGCCGCCCTCTGCCGACACTTCCTCGCCTGGTCAATCGGTGTGATAATCGAAAATTGACCAGAAGAACGGGGTAGTGATAACCGAACATTGACCACCCGGAGCCTTTATCTTCCTGCTAAAGTGGTTGGGTATTTACCAACCATTTGTGGAGGA